>JAGVLI010000274.1 GCA_020054355.1 Planctomycetales bacterium
CACGCCCTTGCCCGTGACCGAAGCGAAATCCGTGCTGGCCGCGAGCGTCAAGGCTTTGTCCGCTGCCCCTTGAACGATCGCCGACGCCAAAGGATGTTCGCTGCCGCGCTCCAGGCTGGCCGCCAGGCGCAGGATTTCATCCTGCCCCAGCCCGGCTCCGGGTGCGGCTTCAACCGTCGCCAGCTTCGGCTTGCCTTCGGTCAGGGTGCCGGTCTTGTCCACAATGAGCGTGTCGGCCTTTTCCAGGACTTCCAGCGTCTCAGCGTTTTTGATGAGCACGCCATTCTCGGCCCCCTTGCCGACGCCGACCATGACGGCCATCGGCGTCGCCAGGCCCAGGGCGCAAGGGCAGGCGATGACCAGCACGGCCACGGCATTAATCAGCGCATGGGCCAGCCGTTGCTCGATGCTGGTCGCGCTCCAGATGACGAAGGTGAGGATGCTGACCGCAACGACTGCTGGCACGAAGTACGCCGCCACCTGATCCGCCAGTCGCTGCATGGGCGCCCGGCTGCGCTGCGCTTCGCCGACCATGCGGACGATGGTCGCCAGCAAAGTGCCGGTGCCGACCTTTTCGGCGCGCATCAGGAAACCGCCGGTACCGTTGATCGTGCCGCCGACGAGCTTACTGCCCGGTGTTTTCTCCACGGGAATCGGCTCGCCGGTAATCATCGACTCATCGACGCTGCTCTTGCCCTCCAGCACGACGCCATCGACCGGCACTTTCTCGCCCGGCCGGACCCGCAGCGCGTCGCCGACCTGCACTTGTTCGAGCGGCACGTCGCTTTCCTGGCCGTTTGGCCCGACCAGCCGGGCCGTCTTCGGAGCCAGGCCCAGCAACTTTTGAATAGCCGATGAGGTCTGCCCGCGCGCTTTCAGTTCCAGCACCTGGCCGAGCAAGACCAGGACCGTGACCACCACGGCGGTGTCGAAGTACGGTTCGACGATGCCGTGCTTTTGAAATCCTTCGGGGAAGAGTTCGGGGGCCAGCGTTGCGACCGCGCTGTAGAGGTAGGCGGCGCCGACGCCGAGGGCGATCAGCGTGAACATGTTCGGGCTGCGATGCACGAGCGATTGCCAGGCACGGACGAAGAACGGCCAGCCGCACCAGAAGACGACGGGCGTGGCCAGCGCCAGCTGCATGAGATTGAGGAAGCCGCCGAACCGGTGCAGCGAACCGCCAAACATGCTCGACATGGCGATCAGAAAGACCGGCGTGCCGTACATGACGCCGATCCAGAAGCGCCGGGTCATGTCGAGCAGTTCGGGATTAGGCCCGCTGTCGGCGGCGATGGTCTTCGGCTCCAGCGCCATGCCGCACTTGGGGCAGGCTCCAGGCCGGTCTTGCTCGATCTCCGGGTGCATCGGGCAGGTATAGACCGCGCCCGGGAGCGCCGCTTGCGGTTTAGCACGCGGACTAAGGTATTTGCCCGGATCAACCTGAAACTTCTTCAGGCAGTTCGGACAGCAAAAGTAGTAGCTTTTGCCGTCGTGAACGCACGAAGCGGCCGCCGTCGCCGGATCGACGGTCATGCCGCAAACGGGATCGATGGCGCCGCCGGTGGCAGCGGCCATCGGCAGTCCCATGCCGTGCTTGCCGTGCGGCGGATGCTCGCCGTGGTTCATGGGTGGTTACTTTCCCGCGGCAGCGTTCGCGACTTGCGTCGTTTGCCCATTCAGCGCGGCCTTGAGCGTCGCGACGAAGGCTGGTATCTGATTGTCGAAAATCGTGCCGCTGCCAGGACGAGCCACGACCTCGCCGTTGAACTTACTATCGTCATCGGTGTACGGTCGGTTCTTGGCCGGCCGGTAGATGATGTACATGGGAGTAGCGACGTCGCCAAAGGTGTTTTGCTGCAATTCACGATTGCGATCGCCGGCACGCTTTGCTTCCCTGGCCGACAGTCCCGGAATGGAAACCACGTCATTGTAAAGTTTGACGCGCACATACTTTTCCAATTCCCGCTCCACCTCCGGACGGGGGAAAACGCGATTTTCATTGTCTCGGCAGTTCGGGCAATTCGTTCCGGTGAAGTCGAAGAAGATCAACTTGTTCTCTTTCACCGCTTGTTCCCAGCCCGACTGATAGTCCGCATGCCAGGCCAGTTCGGCATGTCCGCTGCCGCCGGACTTTCGCAGCCGGGAGTCCTGTGGCAGAAAAGCGCGCAGCTTTTCGCCGACCAAGCCGAGCGGCGTTTCCCGGTCCAGGGCAGGCAGCAAGTAGAGCGAGAAGCCGAAGAAGGTCGTTGCCAGCAGCATGCGGCCGACGCTGACGTGTTCCATTGGCTCGTCGTGCGGCAAGCGAATGAAGCCGAGCAGATAAATGCCCGCGCCCACGGACAACGCGATCCAGGCGCACAGGACGGTGTCGTAATTGAAGAACCAGGGGTTGCCGGGGTTGATGGCCGCATCGGAGTTCCCCAGGAATTTCAGGGCCAAAGCCAGCTCGATGAAGCCCATCACGACCTTGACGGAATTCAGCCAGCTGCCGCTCTTCGGCAGTTTCTTCACGAGGCTAGGGAACAAGGCCAGCACAAAGAACGGCGCGGCGAACGTGGCGGAGTACGCGACTGCGGCCAGGATCAGTGTGGCAGTGTTGATCTTCAAAACGCTGACGCTGCCGAGCAGCGGCCCCAGGAACGGCCCGGTGCAACTGAAGCTCGTAATCGTGAAGGTCAGCGCCATGAACAGCGCGCCAATGATGCCGCCCTGGCCTTCGCGCGAGGAGGTGAACCGCGCCAGAAAGCCCGGCAGTTCGATGTCATACATGCCGAACAAGCTGAGCGAGAAGTACACCATCACGATCCCCAGGCCCAGATTCATCCAGGGGTCGTTGGCCAGTTCCATGATGAGCGTACCGAGCAGCAGCACGGCCGCCGACAGCACGACGATGATGGTCAGCGAGTAAACGCCAGCGAGCAGGAACGGCCGATGATGTTCTTGCTCCGATTGCTTGGCGAAGAAGCTGACCGTAATGGGAATCATCGGGAAGACGCACGGCGTGAACAACATCAGCACGGCCGAACCCATCGCCGCCAGCAGGATGCCGAGAGCACTGCTCTGAGCCTCACTGTCCGGCGGCTTGACTGCCACATTCTTGTCCAGCGCGGCCGTCGCTGGCTTGGCGGTCTTGGATCCCTTGTCGTCCTTGGCTGCCGAGCCGCCCGGCACCGGCACGACCTTGAATTCCTGCTTCGCGCTCAATCGATTCTTCAATGTGTCGCTGAGCGGTGCCGGCGGCGCATCCGCCACGTCGATGCTCGCTTCAAAGGTGTGCTTGCCGATGACGCAGGTCTTCGGATCGCACGCCTGGATGCGCAGATCGAACTTCAGCGTTTGTGGTCCAGTCGGCGCATCCGGCTTGACAAGGATGTCCTGAATCCAGGTGACCGGCTTGGTCTGCCGCAGGATGATGCCCGTACCTTCCAGGTGCGTATCGTAAATTTCGCCATCGGGCGTTTCCTGGATGGGAGCCAGCGGCGTGTACCAAGTCGGATTGAGATAGTCGATCTCGGTCAAGCCCGATTCGAGCTGCGTCGGTGTGCGCTGGGTCATCGGGTATGTATAGAAACCGGGTTTCGGCGTCGCGACGATCTTGAGCCGAACCGTCTCGCCGCGGCGCACTGGCTGCGGTTCCACGGAGACAACCAAGTCCACGCGCTCGGCGGTCTTCTGCGGTTTGCCGACCTCCTTGACGCTGGATTTCGGCGGTGCGGTTTTCGGCTTCTCTTCCACGGCGTTGCTTGGCGCGAACGGATCGTCCACGTCCGCCTTCTTCGCCGGCTTGGGTGCATTGACGGCATTGCTGGGCGCGAACGGGTCGTCGGGCGGAGCGGCGAACGACAGCAAACCGAGCAAACCGGCCACCAGGACAGCGGCGAACGCGCGTCGCATCATGGGAAATCGCCCCAGCAATGTCTCGGTTAGCGACGCTTCGCAGAAGCGTTGAAGTCGCTCACGCTTCTGCGAAGCGTCGCTAACCGGCGTGAATGGTCACTTCTTCGGTGCTTCCACCCCGGACAGCGCCAGAGTGCTTACTTCCTTGGACTTCAAATCGACCACCCGAATTCGATGGGCATTGGTGTCGGCCACGTAAATCTTGCCGTTGGCGTAGCTCAGGCCGCCCGGTTCGTTGAAGAGCGCTTCCTTCTTTTCGGGCAGGAAGTTCTTGCTCGAACGCTTCTCCGGGTCGAGGATTTTTAGCTTGCTGTTGTAGGTGTCGGCCACGTACAGCTTGCCATCGACGAAGATCACGCCTAGCGCGTGCTGCAAGCGGACTTCGTCGCCTTCGCCGTCGATGTCGCCGAAATCGAACAGGCCCTTGCCCACGACGGTCGAAACCTGGCCCTTGCCGCCCAGCGGTACCGCGCGGATGGCGCTGATCTCGCTATCCGCCACATACAGCGTTTTGCCGTCGGTGGCCAGCCCGCTCGGCTGCGCGAAGCGCGAGCGCAGCAACTGCCCGTCGCGGATGGTCTCGACGCCGTCGCCTGCGTAATTGCGCACGTTGCCTTTCGCCAGGTCCATCAGCCAGATCTGGTGGTGGCCCGCCATGGCGATGTACATGTCGTTGCCGACGATGCACAGGTCCCACGGGCTGTTCAAGCCCACTTTCAGGGCTGGGCCGCTGGCTTCGCGGTCGTGGCTCTGCTCGCCGATGCCGGCCACGGTCTTCACCGTCTGCGCCTTGAGGTCCAGCGCGCGGATCGAGTGGTTGCGGCGGTCGGCGACATAGAGCGTGTCGCCCTTGAGCGCCATGCCCTGCGGATCGTTGAAGGTCGCCTTGTCGAAAGCGCCATCGGCCTTGCCGACCGCGCCGGTGCCGGCCACGGCCAGCTTCTTGCCGTCCAGGTCGGTGACGACGATGCGGTGATGGGTGCTGTCGGCGATGAACAGCCGTTTGCCCTCGGCGTCGGCCAGCACTTTGCCGGGGAAGAACAGCGGGCCAGCCTGCTCCTTCAGCAATTCAAAGTCAATCGGCTTGTCGTTCAGCGTTTTCTTCTTCTTGTGGATGTCGATCAGTTCCTTGATCCACTTGTCCACGGTCTCGTAGTTGCCTTCGCCGGTCGTGCCCCGGTAGACGTTGCCTTCCGGGTCGATGACGTACATCGTGGGCCAGGAACTCACCTGATAGTTCTTCCAGATTTTCATCTCGGCGTCGTTGACCACCGGATGCTTGACTTCGTAGCGCAGGATCGCCTTCTTGATGCTCTCGGTTTCCTTCTCGTTGTCGAACTTGGGCGAGTGGACGCCGATGACCACCAACTCGTTGGGGTATTTCTTTTCCAGCTTGGCCAGGTCCGGCAGGATGTGAATGCAATTGATGCAGCAGAGCGTCCAGAAATCGAGAATGACGATCTTGCCCTTGAGGTCCTTCATGGTCAGCGGCTTGGCGGTATTCAGCCAGGCGACGCCGCCGGTCAGTTCGGGGGCCTTGATGGCCTGGTTTTGGGCCTCGGCCTCGGTGCGGACGGCAGCCGTCTCGTTGTTGGCGAAAATGGCTTCCAGCCGGGCCGCCTGCGCGTTGGTTCGCTGC
>JAGVLI010000894.1 GCA_020054355.1 Planctomycetales bacterium
GGAGCACCACCGACGACTGCCGACGCAGGGCATCGAGCAATTGCGGCAAGACAGGATCGATGGGCAGAGGAATCACGAGAAGACTATTGAGGATTGCTGAATTCAGGCGCTAGCCAGCCTGGCCTTGACCGATTCCCAAACGTCGGCAATCACCTTCTGGGCCGCTCCCTTGAGCAGCATCTGCGGCGTGGCCTTGAGCAAGCCGCCGAGATTGGTCACGTCGGCCGACCAGTGGACGCGGCTGCCGTTGCCCTGCTCCGTGAAGGACAGGGCCATTTCCACGTCGTTGCTGCTGCCGATGCCCTTGCCGTGGCAAAGCAGTTTCAGGGACTTGCCTTCGACCGCTTCCACGATTTTCAGGGTCACGCTCAGAGTGCCGCGCACGAAGGTGAAGCCGGGGCGGACCTTGCAGGTGGCCAGCTGGGGCGAAACGTGCTCGACCGACTCCGCGTTGGGGATGCAGCCGACGAGGAATTTCAGGTCGCTCAGTTTGAACCAGACGACCGGCAACGGCAACGCGAAAACTTGATCGCCCTCGAAGTGGAGCATGATGACGGCGGTCCTTTCGGGTCGTGGAGAGGCCAAGACTACCATCTAGGTTGGCAAAACCAACCAGGCGCGGCAAGGGGAATGCCAGGCGCGTGAAATGTGGCCGCGAGAGTGTGCAGCGAGCGGGCTGCTGGTAAGATGGCTGGCAGCCTGCTCGAACTGTCGCATGTTTCTGGAGAACTTCGATGTCCTTCCTCGCGCGTGCGCTTCGTGTTGCCGTAGTATGCCTGGCGGTGCTGCCCTGCCTGGCTGCCGCGGAGCCAGTGACAGCCCCTAAGATCGAGTTCCCCTTCCAGGAAGGCGATCACCTGGTCATCATGGGCAGTTCCTCGACGGGCATTGGCATCTGGCCGAAGACGATTCAATTCCTGCTGACCACGCGCCATCCGGAACTGAAAGTCCGCAGCACGCGCCACACGGCAGGCACCTTCGGGCAAGCGCTGGAGAAGATCGACCAATGGCTGATTGATTCCAAGCCGACCATCGTGCTGTTCAACTTCGGCGGCAACGACGCCAACGCGGGCGAAAAGGGTCTGCCGGGCTTCAAGGCCAACATCGACAAGATCGCCGCCAAGGTCAAGGAGGCCGGCGCCCGACCCATCCTGATGACCCACCAGTCCGGGGACGTGCGCAAGGCCGGCAAGGATCCTCTGGCCCGCCGCAAGCTCTACGCCGAGGAAATGATCGCCCATGCCAAGGAAAAGAACTGGCCGGTGATCGACACGCATCACCCGCTGGAAGACCTGCAAACGGCGGGGCAGAAGGACGACGAGGCGTACACGATCCTGAGCGACAGCATCCACCTGACGGAACCGGCCTACATCGCCTGGGGCTACTACCTCTACGAGCGCTGTAACCCACCCGCGCGGGAAAGCGCCGCCACGCTGACGGCCAAGGGCGAAGTGACGGCCAGCACGCGCTGCAAGATCGGCGACGTGAAAGTCGAGCCGGACGGGCTGACCTTCACCCGCGCCGACGAAGTGCTGCCGATCCTGCCGCCGATCGCGCTGCCGCCCCGCCGCCATGTGCCGCTGGAGAAGTTCTCGCAGTACCTGCTGAAAGTGACCGGCCTGCCCGAAGGCGCCTATGAAATCCGCGTGGAAGGCAAGCCGGTCGGCGCGGTCGATGCCAAGGCGCTCGCCGAAGGGGTCAATCTCAACAGCGTGTTGCTCGACAGCAAGAACCCGGCTCCCTGGGAAGCTTTGGCGAAAGACCTCTGGGCGGGCAAAGCGGTCGATCAGGTGGGCAAGACTTCGTGGAAGTTTCAAGTGCAGCGGCAGCCGAAGTGAGCGTTACGCCCGCGATCATCAGCTTCGGAACAATCGCGGAGCATGGCTGACTCGTCTATATAAGGGAAATAGTTTCGACATGGTTCATTCGAGCAATTCGCCGACGGATGTAGCACAGGGTAGGCATGGTCCGCACAGCGGACCCTACGAAATTCCGTAGGGTCCGCTGTGCGGACCGAACGACGCCGCTACAGTCGGTTATGAATTGCTCTAGCAAATGCTCAGGAGAGGGCCATGAAGCTGTCTCGGTTCGTCTGTTCGCTGCCCTTTCTCTTTTCGGCTTCAACGATGGCCGCCGCCGAGGAAGCCTCCGCCCTGGCGAAGAAGGCCCAGGCCGTCCTCAAAGCCAACTGTTACCGCTGCCACGGCCAGGATGGCGCGGTCGAAGGCGGCATGAATTACATGCTCGATCTCGATAAGCTCGTGCAGCGCAAGAAAGTGGTGCCTGGCAACCCCGACAAGTCGCCGCTCTACAAGAAGATCGTCAACAACCTGATGCCCCCGCCCGATGAGAAGCCGCGGCCCAGCGACGCCGAGCGCGACATCCTCAAACAATGGATCGAAGCCGGCGCCCCGCGTGGCGGCACGGAGATCGCGAAACGGCAGCCGATCACCGAGACGGATGTCACCCGGCTGATGCTGGCCGATCTGGACAACCTCGAGCCGCGTGCCCGGCGCTTCACGCGCTACTTCAGCCTGGCACACCTGTACAACGCCGGCCTCGGCGAAGACGAACTGCAGACCTATCGCAACGCCCTGGCCAAGCTGGTCAACAGCCTGTCCTGGCATCCGCGTCTGACGCCGCCAGCGGCCATCGATCCGGCGAAGACCGTTTTTCGCATCGACCTCCGGCAATACATGTGGGACCACAACCTCTGGAACCGCGTTCTCGTCGAATATCCCTACGGCGTCTTCCAGGATACCGCCGCCGCCAAGGCGGTCTCCGTGGCCACCGCGACGCGCATGCCCTGCGTCCGCGCCGACTGGTTCCTGGCGGCCGCGTCCCGCGCCCCGCTCTACTACGACCTCTTGCAGACGCCGCAGCAGGTGGCCGAGCTGGAACGGCAGCTGCGCGTCGATGTGCTGCTCAACATCCAGCAGGAGCGCGTCGCGCGGGCCGGCTTCAACGGCTCCGGGGTTTCGCGCAATAACCGGGTCCTCGAACGTCACGATGCCATCCACGGCGCCTACTGGAAGACCTACGACTTCAATGAGGTGCCCCAGAACCTGGTCGATCGGCAAAACCTGCTGCCCGACAAGCGCAACATCTTCGCCTACCCGCTGGGGCCGGGCGGCCTGGACAACCATTTTCAGCATGCCGGCGGCGAGGTGATTTACAACCTGCCGAATGGCTTGCACGCCTTCATGCTCATCAACGCCAATGGCATCCGGCTGGACAAAGCGCCGACGCCGATCGTCAGCGACCCGAAGCGGCCCGATCGCGCCGTGGAAGCGGGCTTGTCCTGCATGTCGTGCCATGTGCGCGGCATCAACTTCAAGGACGACCAGGTGCGCGAGTACGTGGAAAAGAACCCGAGGTCGTTTCCGCGCGCCGACCGGGAACTCATCAAGGCGCTCTATCCGCCGAAGGACAAGATGCGCGAACTGATGGAACGCGATGCCGCCCAGTTCAAGAAAGCGGTCGAGCAGACCGGGGCCAAGGTCAGCACCACGGAAACCATCACGACGATGGTGCTGCGCTATGAAGCGGACCTCGACCTGCCAACGGCGGCGGCGGAAATCGGCCTGGAACCCGAGGAATTCGTCAAGAGGCTCGGCGAATCCGAGGTGCTGTCGCGCAACTTCGGTTCCCTACAGGTCGATGGCGGCACGGTGGCCCGGCAGGTGTTCATCCAGGCGTTCGGCGATATCGTCAAGGAACTGCGCCGGGGCATCCTGTTTCAATCGACGCAGATCGGCCAGAACCTGCCCGACAACACCGGCGAGATCGATCCGCTCGAAGGCCGGACCAGTTCGGCCAACAGCATGGCGTTCACCGCTGATGGCAAGTTCGCCCTCTTCGCCAGCGCCGACAAGACGGTGATCCTGCGGGACCTCGACGCCAACCGGGAGCTGCGCCGCTTCGTCGGCCACACGGCTTCCGTCTGGAGCTTGGCGGTTTCGCCCGATGGCCAGCTGGCCCTGTCTGGCGGCGCGGACAATCTGGTTCGCCTCTGGGAAGTCGGCACCGGCCGGGAACTGAAGACGCTGCGGGGCCATACCGCGCTGGTAACCAGCGTCGCCTTTTCGTCCGACGGCCTGCGCGCCCTCACTGGCAGCTACGATCAGACGGTGATCCTCTGGGACTTGAAATACGGCAAGGAACTGGGCCGCTTCGAGGGGCCGGCGCGCTTCATCAATTGCGTCACGTTCCTGGCCGACGACAAGCGAGCGCTGATCGGCGGCGACAAGTCATTGAAGCTCTACGACCTGACGCGCGGCGTGGAAATCGCCGCGTTCGAGGGCCACGGCGATGCGGTGGTATCCGTCGCGGTCTCGCCCGACGGCAAACGCATCCTCACCGGCGGCGACGACCAAACCATGCAGCTCTGGGATTTGGAGAAGAAGCAACGGCTCAAACTCTTTCGCGGCCACACCGGGCCGGTCAAGAGCGTCGCGTTTTCGCCCAACGGCAAGTGGGCGCTCTCCGGCAGCGCGGACGGCACGGTGCGGCTCTGGGACATCGGCAGCGGCAAGGAACTCGGTAAGTTCAGCAAACACGCCGACGAAGTGATTGCGGCGACCTTCACCAGCGACGGCGGACAGACCCTGTCGGGCAGCCGCGATGGCGACATACGCTTCTGGAGCCTGGCCAAGTTCGCGAAGACGACGCCCTATCCGGAGCCAAGGACCGTCGAGGACGGCCCGATGGTGCCGGTGCAAGGCGAGCTGAAACCGGCCGGAGTCATCCGCGTGGGCGCGACCATTGGCAGCTTCTTCCTGTCGCCGGATCGCAAGTCGCTTTACTACCTGAATGCGTCCGAGGGCAAAATCGCTCGCGTGGATACAGCGCGCTTCCATCGCGAGCAGGTGTTGCCGCTGGACGCCCGCACGGAAGCCCTGTTCCAGCCGCGCGACGGCAAGTCGCTCTATGCCATCGCCTCGGTCAACGGCCACGGCAAACGGCCGTTGGAAGGGATCGTGCAAGTTATTGATCCGGTTACCTTGAAACTTCAAAAGTCGTTCCAGATCGCTGCCGACCCCTTCGACGGCGTCGCGACCGATGCGGGCATCGTCTACCTGAGCGGCGGCAGCGGCGATTGGAGCGACGTGGCGATCATCGACGTGGCAGCGGAGAAGATCGTCGGTCGCTTTGGCGGCGTCTGGAATCGTTCCTTCCTGAAGCTGTCGCCCGCGCAGGATCGGCTGTTCTTCTCCAGCCAGGGTGTCTCGCCGGCCACGCTCGATACGCTCTTCCTGCCAGGAAAGACCGATGAGAAACCGCTGCAATACCGGGCGCCGACCGTGGAGCGCCGGCCGCTGGGCGGCGATTTTCTGGTCAGCCCTGATGGCAAGTTTCTGTTCTGTAAGACCGGTACGGTCCTGAAGCTGGCGGCCGAGCGCGACGAGGATTTGCAGCCGGTGCGCTTCCTGGAGCCGTTCCTGGCGGGTGCCGTCGATCCCGAATCCAAGGCCGTGCTGTTGTTGACCGCCGACGGCTCGCTCAAGCACTACAGCTATCCGGAATTCAAGCTGCGCGGGACCTATCGGCTGGGCATCGTCGGCTATCAGGCGGCGTTCGACGGCAAGACCGGCAGGCTGTACGTGGCGGGCTTCGATCCGCAGCAACTGGCCCAGCGGCCCGGCGGCAAGGGCTTGGGGGATGTGTATCGGTTCGACCTGCGTGCATGGATCGCTGGGAAATAATGGTATCCATGCCGCGTTGTGCGCATCAGAAATGCTGTCACTTCAGCGTCACGGTCTTGGCCGGGTAGTTGATCGTCAGTTTGTGCCTGTACAATAGCCCCACGCCAAGCAAGGGAACTTGACCGTCACTGCTGACAACCTCGACATCGCGCTCTCCGGTGAGCCAGTCGATCTTGCAACGGTATAGGTCGATCGGGACTTGAATGCCGGTTGCCAGTCGTGCGTAAGCAGTCGATTCCGACTCCAGCCCCAATTGCTGAATCAGCGACATTGGCGCCACCAGTTCGCCGCTGAAGCCGGTGTCGATCCACACTGTCCATTTCGCAGCTGCCCCGCTGGTCGGATGGCGGACTGCAATCTGCATGAGTGCCCGACCAACGCTATCGACTCGGCCCTTCATCGGCGACTCCCCCAATCTCGACTACAGCCGCATGCCCGATACGCATCACAAATGAGATCTTGCCCGGATGTGCGGTCCTGGCAGCGTCAATAGCTTCCCTCATCGTGCTGCCAACAAAATAGTCGCCCGAGTCCGGCTCAATTGTTAGGAACTCATCGCGGTGCGCCGCTTCTAGGGCCGACTGCAAGCGCTCTTCGTAGATCGCCTTTGCCCGCCTTGAAATGTCCAAGGATTTGGGAGAAACCATTGCAGCCTCCATCGTTCAAAGCCAGCCATACTTGCCGTTCGTCTATCGACTGGCATTCGTATCTATTCTAGCGTAAGCTGCTGCGCAAGTCTTCCGCTGGTCATTCCTGCGTTGCAAAGGTGTCTCTCATGCCAAGCCGATCTTCTGGATTGTTGCGATTGCTGGTCGCTGCCGCTGTCTTGCTTCCTCCGCTGGGCGGGTCCATCGCCCGCGCCGAGCTGCGTACCCTGGAAATCATCAGCCGGCAGCCGTTCGCCGAGGGCATGGAGTTCGGCAGCACCGGCGCTTACGAACGCATCATCGGCGTGGGGCGGTTCGCGGTCGATCCGGGCCATGCGCGGAATCGTGGCATCGTCGATCTCGACAAGGCGGCGAAGGACGATACCGGCAAGGTGCTGTTCGAGTCGGACGTGGTCATTCTGGCGCCGAAGGACCCGGCACGCGGCAACGGCGCGGTGCTCTACGACGTGAACAATCGCGGCAACAAGCTGGCCGTGCGCTTCTTCAACCTGGGCGGCGGCGGTAACGACCCGTTGACCAAGGCCGACGCAGGCGACGGCTTCCTCTTCCGTCGCGGCTACACCGTCGTCTGGTGCGGCTGGATCGGCGAGATGCTGCCGGGCAATCATCGAATGCTCTTGAAAGTGCCGGTGGCCACCGAAAACGGCAAACCGATTCGTGGTCCCGTTCGCTTCGAGATGACCACCGACGCGGCGGCCGAGACGTTGCCGCTCTCGCAACGCGAAGGCCACGGCAGCTACAGCCCGACGCCCGCCGGTGAAAAGAACGCCGTCTTGACCTGGCGGCTGCGTGAAGACGGCGAGCGCGTGGTGATTCCGCGCGGCCAGTGGTCGCTCGAACGGCAGCCGTTGCCGGAAGTCAAGGAAGGCGTCAGCGGGACGCTGCCGCAGATTCGCTGCCGGGTGCAAGGCGGCTTCAGACCGGGCTATATCTATGAGATGATTTGTGAATGCGAAAACCCGATCGTGCAGGGGCTGGGCTTCGCCGCCATCCGCGACTTGATTTCCTTTCTGAAGCACGACGGCAGCAAACAGAACCCGCTGTTGAGCGCCGCCGGCAAGCCAGTCATCACCCGCGCGCACGGGTTCGGCGTCTCGCAGAGCGGCCGTTGTCTGCGTACTTTCGTCTGGCAGGGTTTTAACGCCGACGAAGCGGATCGCAAGGTGTTCGACGGGCTGATTCCGCATGTCGCCGGTGGCGGTTTAGGCTTCTTCAACCATCGCTTTGCCCAGCCGACCCGGCACAACGGGCAGCAGGAGAATCATACTTACTTCGGCGACGCCTTCCCGTTCACCTATGGCGAAGCGGTCGATCCGCACAGCAAGCGCACGGACGGCATCCTGCTCAAGTTACAGAAGGAAAATGCAAAATTCCTGCCGAAGATCATGCACACGCAGAGCGCTGCCGAGTACTGGCACCGCAGCGGTTCGCTGGTCCATACGGACCCGCTGGGCAGCAAGGACGCGATCATTCCGGACAACGTGCGCATCTATGCTTTCGGCGGCACGCAGCACGGACCCGCCGCCGATCCGAACGCCCGCGGCGCGGCGGAAAACATGGTCAATCCGGGGGACTTTCGGCCCATCATGCGGGCACTGCTCGAAGACCTCGACGCCTGGGTGAAAAACGACACCGCTCCGCCGCCCAGCGCCTATCCGCGCATCGACCAGGGCACGCTCGTCTACTGGAGTCAGAAGAGCACCGGCTTTCCGGCGCTGCCTGGCGTGCGCTATCCCGAAGTCATCCAGCGGCCCGCGTATCTCGATTTCGGCCCCGATTTCTGGACGAAGGGTATTATCACCGTCGAACCGCCGAAGCAGGGCGGGCAGTATTTCGTGATGGTGCCCAAGAGCGGGCCGGACGGCAACGATCTCGGCACGCTCCTGCCCGCCGAGGTGGCCGTGCCGTTGGCCACCTACACCGGCTGGAACCTGCGTCGCCGCGACGTGGGCGCGGAAGGGGCGCTCGCCAACCTGATGGGGTCGTACATTCCCTTCTCGAAGACCAAGGCGGATCGCGAGAAGACGGGCGATCCGCGCGCTTCCATCGAGGAGCGCTATGGCACCTTCGAGAAGTATCAGAAGGAGTTCGCCGCGAAATGCGCGGATATGGTGGGCCGCCGCGTGCTGCTGCAGGAAGACGCGGATCGCTTGATCCAGAGCCGGGAGAAAATGAAAGATCAGTTTGTGAAGTAAAAGAAGGCCGCTTGCGGCTTCGCATTCTGCGGAGCCGCAAGCGGCTATTTGAATCAAGTCACTTTCTGAGGCTCGGGTGTTTGTTGATTCTTCTTCCGGGCCTCGATCTCTTCCTTGAAAACTTGCCGGACTTTCTTGGCCGCGATGCGATCCGCCAGCCAGGGGAAGAACCGGCTGACGAACACCAGCAGCTTGCCCTGGGTGGTCAAGGTCACCGTCCGGCTGCCGCGCTCGATGGCCAGCAGCGTGGCATCGGCCACTTGCTCGGAAGTCATGCCGCGCATGTGGTCCATCTGCACGCGGGCCTTTTGTTCGAGCATGTTCTTGGAGAAGTTCGTCTGCGTCAGACCGGGGCAGACCACGACCACGTCGATCCCATCCTTGGCCAACTCTGGCCGCAGTGCTTCGCTGAAACCCTCGACGGCGAACTTGCTGGCCGAGTAATCGCTGCGGCCGGGGATGCCGCGCTTGCCGGCGATGGAAGAGATGTTGCAGATCGCGGGCTTGTTGCCCTGCTTCAGCATGGGCAGGAAGACGCGCGTCGTCTCGGTCAAACCGAAGAAATTGACCTCGAAGATTTTCCGCAGGCGATCGGCGTCGGCTTCGCAGAAATGGCCGGTGGCGCCGATGCCGGCGTTGTTCACCAGCACGTCGAGGCCGCCGAATTTCTCCTGGGCGGCCTGCACCATCTTCTGACGGTCTTCGGCGCTGGTCACGTCGGCCTGCACGATTTCGATGACCTGGCCGGCTTGCTGCGCTTCAGCGGTCAGTTCTTGCAATAGAGGCAACGAACGTGCCGCCGCCAGCACCTTGATGCCGCGCTGCGCGGCCCGCAGGGCCAGCGACTTGCCGATGCCCTGGGAAGCGCCGGTGATGAGCATTCGCGAGCCAGTCAATTGCCGCCGCATCGGAAAAGTCTCCTCGGTCGCCGTGCCTTCTCTGTGCTGT
Organism: Planctomycetales bacterium; assembly: GCA_020054355.1. GTDB lineage: Bacteria > Planctomycetota > Planctomycetia > Gemmatales > Gemmataceae > JAGVLI01. The sequence continues at coordinate 9,517 of JAGVLI010000894.1, forward strand.
CTATTCTGCCCGATGTGCCGCTGCCGGGAAAGAGCAGGCCAACGGCCGTCTCCGCTGGCGCGAGAGAAGACGGCCGCGTTATGCGGGTTGCTGCGGTTAGAGCAGTTATAGCGACGACTTGTAGGGTCCGCTGTGCGGACCAGTCCAACGTTGGACTGGTCCGCACAGCGGACCCTACTTGCGCGGCGGGGCCATTTGCAGGAGAGTCAACGGCGCCAGCGATAGCGAATAGACCGAACCGTCGCGGCCTTCCGCCGCGCCGAGGATGGTGTAGTTCGTCGTCGTGGTGCCGTCGGCCAGCTTGCGGATGCCGTGGTGCCAGGGCAGCGCCTTGCCTTCCTTGTCCTTGAATTCGGTGTAGTCCGGATTGCGGATGGCCACCGGACCATGATTGACCGGGGCCTGGTCGTCTGCCCGATAGCTGACCAAGTACTGAATGCTGCTGCCCAGCGCGGTGTTCGCGGTGATGGCGGCCCAGACTGTACCCTTGGGACCGACGCACAGCGCCCGGCAATCGGTGCTTTTCGCTTCGGCCAGTAGCGGACCGTGCGCCTTGCCCGCCAGCACGTCGCCATCGGCGGTCAGGTCGTAGCTGTAGAGTTGGTTGCCGCTCATGGCCACGCAGTAGAGCGTCTTGCCGTCGGGCGTCACGTCCCAGTTGATGGGATGGCTCTTCGGGTCGGCCAGCAGCGATTCCTTGGTCGGCGGCTTGCCGTCGATGGTTTGCTTCAGCCGTTCGAGCTTGTCGGTCTTCGGATCGTAGCGGGCGATGTCGCCGCCCAGGATGGGGTGATAGGCGCGGCCGCGGGCATCGACGACGACGAAAGCGTACATGTGCTGGCAGTCGAGTAAGTCGCGGTACTTCCCGGTTTTCAGGTCGAGGATCATGAAGTGCGACGACTCGATGGGCCGAGCATCATCGCAGGTGGAGATGTAGGCCACGTCGCGGGCTTCGTCGGGGGTGATGCTGATGATGCCATGATGCTTGATCGGAATCGGGTAGACGCGCGTCTTGCCGGTGGCGGGGTCGTAGACCATCGGATAGCCGCCGGGGTAGTCGGTGCGTTTCTCGTCCTTTTCGGGATAGCCCTGCTTGGTGGCGAAGTAAATTTTCCCGCTCGGCCCGACGTTGTTGCGCGTGTGAATTTTAGCCTGAGCGGCGAAGCCCTTGAGGTCCGTGCCGATTTCCTTATGGCAATCGACGACGACGCGCATCTGCTTGGTCTTCGGGTCGAACTCGACCAGATAGGCGTTGACGCCATACTTGGCGCAGCCGATGTAGAGCTTGCCATCCAGCCCGCTAACGATGGAGAAATAGCCGCTGCCCTGGTTGGTGGTTTCCTTGGGCACCGCGTAGGCCGTGGCCTGCAACCAGGCTGGCTTATCGGCTTGCTCGGCCAGAAGGAAATCCGTGGTGGTCAGCGAGGTCAAGGAACCGACCCCGACAGCACAGAACTGGCGTCTCGAAAGCAACATCTTCGGCCCCCCCTGAAAGATGGTTCGTTCGAGACCGAGTGTACCTCTTGAAGGTAATCGTTCACACCCTGGGGTAGCTTTTTTGGGCAGCAGGGACGTAAGCGGTCACGCCTCGGGCAGCAGTGTGGGCGTGGGCTGGTGAGCAAAA
>JAGVLI010001002.1 GCA_020054355.1 Planctomycetales bacterium
ACCACGCTCAAGGGACACGGGCAGCCCGTGCTAACGCTGGCTTTCTCGCGCGACGGCCAAACGCTGCTGACCGGCAGCGCCGACAAGACCGTCCGGCTCTGGGAAGCGCAGGTCAATCCCGCCGGCACCTATCGGGTCGAGCTGCCCGCCGAGCCGAGCAAGTCGCCGATCCTGGCCTGGAGCGGCGACGGCAAGTCGCTGGCCACGGTCAATCAGCTCGACAAGCTGTTGCGTCTGACCGATCTGCTGGGCGAAAAAGAGCGCGTCTTCCTGCAGAACTTCACGGCCCGCTTCGAGTGCCTGGCGCTGTCGCCCGACGGCAAATGGCTGGCCGGCGCGCTCGACGACAAGACCATCCGTCTGTACGACACGGCCAAGGGGCAGCCGCGCGGCAACTTCAAAGGGCACAAGGAGCGGATCACTTACCTCGCGTTCTCCCCGGACAGCAAGCTGCTGGCCTCCGGCAGCGCGGATCGCACGGTGAAGCTCTGGGAACCGACGGGCAAGGAACTCGCTTCTTTTTCGTTGCAGGGATCGATCCGCTGCCTGGCGTTCTCTCCCGACAGCAACTGGCTGGCGGTCAGCGACGACCGCTCCGTCAAGCTCTTCGACCTGACAGCCAAGAAGCAGGCCATCGACCTGGGCTTGCCCAGCGCCGGCACGCGCTGCCTGGCCTTCGCCCCCGACGGCCGAACGTTGGCCATTGCCGCCGGCAATGGCAGCCAGCTCTACCTCTGGGATACCGCGAGCAAGCAAGAGCGCGTGACGCTGAGAGGTCATGCGACCCTGGTGCGCGCGCTGGCTTTCTCGGCCGACAGCAAGGTGTTGGCCACCGGCCATGCCGACTGGAGCGTGCTGCTCTGGGATGGCTGGATGGGGCAGGAGCGCGCCACGCTGACCGGGCATAGCGCGCCGATCCAGACGCTGTCCTTCACGAGCGACGGTCAGGCGCTGCTGACCGTGAGCGAGGATGGCGTCGTTCGCCGCTGGCTGGGAGGGAAGTGACAGGCGTTTAGCCTCAAGCCGGAGGCGAGCGCTGTAACGCAGCGCTCGCCTCCGGCTCGCGGCTAAACTACTATCGCGCGGGCGGAATGGACCGCCCATGCGGATCGACGCCGGGCTGGCCCAGCCGCGTTTCCAGTTCGGTCTGCAGGTCGGGGCCGATGTAGTGCTCCATACGTTCGGCCGGTTCGTGCAAATGGTCGGCGGGCAGGTCCAGGTCCTTTTCCAGATAGGCTTCCCAGAGGCGATGCGCCCGGACAATCGACTCCGCTCGGCGTCGGCCAGCCTCGGTCAATTCGATACCGCCTTCGGGCGTCGCGGCAATCTCACCCTTCTGCTTCAGCCGGCGAATGGCCAGCCAGCCCAGCAAACCGCCGCTGGCGCTCCACAGGGCGCTCAGCCGGTGTTTGACGGTTTCGGCCCGGTCGGCCTCCTCGGGCAACTCGGCCATGCGGTAGAGCCGCGCGATGATGTCCTCGCAGACGATGCGCAGCCCCAACCGGGCGTTGTGAAGCGACTTGCTGAGGATGCCGTGCCGCGGAGCAAGGAACACGGCCAGGACGAAGGCCAGCCCCGCGCCGACGGCCATCATGCCCGCCACGTTAATGTCGAAGAACAAGCCCAACCCAGCGCCGAAGACGGAGGCGAAGACGGCCACGCCCGCCGCCAGGAGCAGCATGGTCGAGAGCCGGTCGGTGAGCAGATGCGCCGTGGCGCCGGGTACGATCAGCATGGCCACCACCAGGATGGAACCGATCGCCTCGAAGGACGCCACGGTCACGCCGGCCACCAGCGCCATCAGCAGGTAATGGACCAGGGCGGCGTTGATGCCCATCGCCGTCGCCAGGGCGGGGTCGAAGGACACGACCTTCAGTTCCTTCCAGAACAGCAGGATAAAGGCGAGCGTCAGGAGCAGCGCCGGCAGCATGCTGCCAAGCGCCCGTGGGACCTGCCACCCGAACAGGGCTTCGACGTCCAGCGGCACATACTCGATCCTGCCCATCAGCACGCAATCGACGTCGAGATCGGCGCCGCGCGCGCCGTGACTGGTGCTGATGAGGATCACGCCCAGGGCGAATAGCGACGTGAAGACCACGCCCATGCTGGCGTCCTCGGGCACCTTGCCCAGCTGGTGGACCGACTGCGTCAGGAACGACGTGAGCACGCCGACCAGCATCGCGCCGAGGATGATCGGCCAGCCGCGAATCTGCCCGCTCAACAAAAACGCCAGTGCGATACCTGGCAGCACCGCATGGCTGATGGCATCCCCCATCAGACTCATCCGCCGCAGCACCAGGTAGCAGCCCAGCAACGCGCAGGCGACGTTGCCGACCGCGCCCACGATGATGGTCCACCCGGTCAGCGACAGGTCGGCAGCAGTAACGGCCAGCATCCTGGATCAACTCTCCAAATTGCAGTCTCTCGTTCCCACGCTCCGCGTGGGAACGCGCTGCAGCGACGCTCTGCGTCGCCGGTACAACGCGCCGGTCGCAGCCTGTTTTCCGCAACGCCGCGGAGCGGCTGAGCAGTGCGTTCCCACGCGGAGCGTGGGAACGAGGACAATCCGCAATCTGCAATTCATCCCCGAGGCCAGCGTCCCGCCAGCTTCAGCTTGGCGTGCAAGTCATCGACGATCGCGGCTGGCAGCCCCGGCTCGACCGACTCGGCGCTGAGATCGGCGGTCAGGGCCATGTCGGGATATTCGTGCATGTACAGTTCCCAGAGCCGGTAGCCGCGCGCCAC
>JAGVLI010000668.1 GCA_020054355.1 Planctomycetales bacterium
CGATCTATCGCTAGGCTGGGGCTGGTAACCGCTGGCGGTTTAGCTCTGACACTTCCATTATCGAACGGCGCCCTTCATTTCCTTACCTGGGCAGTGCGGTTCCACGGAGAAGCGCACCGTCCGCGGCTTCACGCCCAGAACAATCGGCACCCCTCGTACACGTAGCGCACCGGGCCGTCATTGTTGACCGCCTGGATCAGGTTGTCGTCCCGCGACAGCTCCGCGACCTTTTCCGGCGACACCATTTCCCGCAGGCAGAATTGCAGCAGGGTGGTCCGCAGCCGCTTGTACGTGTAATGGCCATGCTCGCCCAGGAATTCGTGGATCGCCGGCACGACCGTCTCGAAATCCTGCTGGTACAGCCGCGCCGGATCGTCGTCGGCGATGGTGCCCGCCAGCAACGACAGCAGGTTCCCGAACTGGCCCAGCACCGGCGCTGCTGCGGCGTGGATGTCGTCGAAATGGCTCAGGGCCAGGTCGGGATACTTGGCCGCTTGCGCCAGGTACTCCAGCAGCAAGGGCCGGACGTCGTGAAAGGGATGGGTCCAGGAAGCGCTCACCGTCAGCAAGAACGTCTGCGGCGCGAGTGCTTGCCGGCGCAGCTTGCGCAAGCCGTTCGCCACTTCCAGCAGAAAGTCGAGCCGGTCCAGGCTGTCCGCCAGCCGGGTGTGCAGGTGATCGTAGCGCTTGATCTGCTTGAGGCATTCCTTGATGAGGTCGTGCGGCTTTTCGCCCTCCAGGGCGGCCAGGTGCTCGCTCGCGGAGATCAGCAGCCGGACCCAGGTCTCATCCTCGTCGCGCGCCAGCTGGCCGTGCAGGTATTCCAGGTCGTCGTCGATCCGCTGCCAGTGCCCCAGTCGGACAGCGGCCTGCCAGCGCCACTCGGCCAGGTCCGCCAGCTGGCCCGGCGACGATACCTGGCGAAAGACGCGCGTGCAGCGGTCGCCGATGGCTTCGTGCGAGTCCTCCGCCAGTTCCCGGCGGTACAGCTCGCGCAAGGTGCCCTGGAAGCCGTTGGCCAGCAGCCCTTGCACCAGCCAGTCGCAGGGCGAGCGGCGCGGTTCGAGTTCAGGCGACAGCGCCAGCAGCCAGTAGAGTCGGACGCAGAGATCGTGATTGCCTGGCCGCTGGTCGTGCAGTTCCACCAGCCGGCGATAGACGGCGGCTTCTTCGCCGGCGCAGGCTCGCTGCCAGAGTTCGTCGAGTTCATTGCTCGACGGGGCGGCGGGCATCCACGGCCTCGGCATCACCTCGATGGTTTCCGGAGTCGAAGTTTCGGCCGGTTCCGGAGAGGGAGCCTCGGCCGGCTTCGGCGCTTCTTCTTGTTCGGCATTCGCGCCGTGGAGCATCTGCTGGAATTCGACCCATCTCAGGACCGTCTCGTAGGCTTCGCGGATGCGGCGGAAGTGTTCGGGAAACTGCTCCGGCTTGAACTTGCGGATGATCTGCGTGTACGCGCGGCGCAGCTCGCGCGGGCCGACGCCGGGCCGGACGCCGAGCAGTTCATAGGAATCGCTCGGCCACTGGTTCAGGTCTTCGGGAAGTTGCGGGGCGCTCATGGAAAATCGGGGCTTCGAGTAGGGTCCGCTGTGCGGACCGGAGCGACGTGTCAATGTCCGCACAGCGGACAACCGGGCAAGCGGTCGAAGCAGTTTTCGTGGGATAGGATTCCGATCCTGTCCGTGCGCTGACAGGATCGGAATCCTATCCCACGTTCCGAGCGGCTCTGCCGCATTAGGTCAGGGCGGAAAATCCGGATCGCGGCGTAGCGGCACTTCCTTGCGAGGCTGTAGCTTTTCTCGAATGTTCGCGTACAGTCCCCGTCTGACTTCATCTTTCAGTAAGGCAGGCGTTTTCACCACCAGCAGCAAGAAGCGCCACTCTTCGACGGTCAGTCTTCCGGAGCCGCCCGCCTGAACCGCGCTGCGCAGCTCGTCGGCATCCTCCAGATCGACGGGGCGCTTTTTTTCCAATTCCCTCAAGACATCGGATTGGAGAAAGAGTCCGTCGAGCGGCGGACCATCCATTTTCCTAGGATCGGCAGCGCCACGGGTTGACTGGAACGTCGGCGGCTGGGTCGTTCGGTTCGACCCTCCGCCGCTCGCCAGCAGCCGAAGCAAACCAACGACGATCACGATCACGAGCCAGGCATATTGCCCGCCGCCCCAACCCGTGGAGCCGCCGCCAGTGCTGCTGCTCTCCACCGGCACCGGAATGCGTTGTCTGCGGCCCCTGGCTTGCTGTTTCTTGCGTTGCTTCCAGTTGGCCAGCTGCTCCAGGAAGCGCGCGTCGAGAGCCACCAACGGCGGATACTTCGCCCGAAAGTCCCAGGCCGCCGCCATCCAGCGGTCCATTTCCGGTTCCAGCTTTTTCAGCAGCGACCGGCGCAACCCTGGCCGCACTGCCGGTCGGGCCGTGAAGAGACTTTGCAACTGCTCGGCCAACTCGCGGGCCTCCGGTTCCACCGGCAGCGCATCCGTCCCCGGCGCATCGAGTCCGGCTTCCAGCGCGCCGAGTCGGGCGGCCAGCGGCGGAAAGAGCTGGCATTGGCGCTGCAGGGCACGCCACTGCCGGCGGCGTTCCGCGCTGCCCAGCTGAAAGAACCGCTGGACGAACTCGTCGATCTCCTCGCGCAGCCGTTGCTCCTCGTCGTCCAGCGCCAGCGGCGGCAACACCTTGGGCCGATCCGCCCGGCAGAGCAGCTGCACCGCTTGTTGTCGGCGCAGGGCAGGCAGAAAGTCATCCTGCGCCAGGCGGGCGCGGACGGCGGCACGCACCGCGGTTTCCGAAGCAGTTTCGTCGAGTCCGAGTTGCCGTGTGGCCCACTGGACCAGAGCGGCGTCGTTGAGGTCGGGGGAGATTCCGTTGGTCATGGTCGTTCTCGTGAAAGTAGCCCGCCGCTCCGCGGCGGAGCGAGCGGCGCAGCCGCGAGCCGAATCGCCACCAATCGAACGTTTCCCGCAACGACCAATAGCCCGGCCCCTGGGGCAACCAGCATCAAGCAGCCGGCCGCAGATACTGTCTCTTTGCGATTCGGCAGCGGCCCATCGCCGGCAGGACACTCGCGGCTGCGCCGCTCGTACCGCCGCGGAGCGGCGGGCTACCATGTGCGCTACGGCGTATACCAATCGTCCTTGTCATCGTCCGAGATCGAATCCTCGCCGGCGTCGTGGCGGTCGAGAAAGTCCTTCAGCGTCTTGCGGAATTTCTCAATCGCTTCCTTGTCCTGCAATTCCAGCACTTCCTCGAAGCCGTCGAGCAGCTTGGTCAGCACGTCCCGGCCTTCCAGCGACAGTTCCTGATAAACCCGCTCCGCCCGCTTGAGCAGGAAGCGGTTGGCGGAATCCTCGCGCGGGTGCGTCTTCAGCTTGTTCATGTCCTTGACCGCTTGCTGCACCTGATCGACGTTCAGGCCGCGCGCGTGCTTCGTCACCACATGGCTGAACTTCTGCCCGGTCTCCACCACGGTCGCTTCCACTTCCAGCACGCCGTTCAAGTCGTAGGTGAAGCGGATGTCCACGGACTGCCCGGCCGGTCCGCGCGGGATGCCCTTCACGGAGAATTCGCCCAGGCAGAGGTTGTCTTCCACGCGACGGCCTTCGCCCTGGTAGATCTTGACGGCCAGTTCCGTCTGGTTCGGAATCATGGTGCCGACGCGCTTCAGCCGGCTGACCGGGATCGTCGTGTTGCGGTTGATGATCGGCAGGAAGTAGCCGTGCCGCTGTTCCAGGCCGAATTCCTTGCTGACTTCGATGCCCAGCGTGAACGGGGCCACGTCGGTGACGACCATTTCCTGGACGCTTTCGTCCCGGGCGATTAACCCCGCCTGCACGGCAGCGCCGACCGCCACCACTTCGTCCGGGTTCAGCCGGCGATGCGGCGGCTTGCCGAACAGGGCAGTTACATGATCGACCACGGCCGGCATGCGCGTGGCCCCGCCGACGAGGATCACTTCGTCGATGTCCGTGCGCTTCAGGTTGGTATCGCCCAGCACCCGCCGAATCGGCAGCTCGATCCGTGTCAGGATGTGATTGGTCCACTTCTGAAACTGCTCGCGTGTGATCGTCGTTTCCGGCGACTGTTCGCTGAAGTCGCCCTTGCGGTCGGCGACGCGCACGGCCACCGAGTCTTGCCGGGAGAGCTTGCACTTGGCGATCTCGCACTGCTGGATCATGCGGGCCACCAGCCGGGGCGCTTCCATCTCGGCGCGCTCGAAGGAATGCCCGTGGCCGTCGAGCACGCGGGCCGCCAGGGTGCGGGTGAAATCCTCGCCGCCCAGAAAGCTCTCACCGGACGAGGCGCGGACTTCGAGAGTGCCGTCGAAAATCTCGACCACGGACACGTCAAACGTCCCGCCGCCCAGGTCGAAGATCAGCAGGACCTTTTCCTCGCGCGATTCGTGAAAGCCATAGGCCAGGGCGGCGGCCGTCGGTTCGTTGAAGATGCGTTCCACCTTGAAGCCGGCAATGCGGCCGGCGTGGATGGTCGCCTTGCGCTGTTGGTCGTTGAAATAGGCCGGCACGGTAATGACCGCCTGCGGCACCGGCTTGCCGAAGAATGCCTCGGCGTCTTCCTTGAGCGTGCGCAGCACCAGGCTGGAGCATTCCTCGGGGGTGAACGTCTTGCCGGCCAGCTCGGCTTTCCAGTCGGTGCCCATGTGCCGTTTGAACAGGGCGGCGCAGCGGTCGGGGTGCAAGACCTGCAATTCCTTCGCGGCCCGGCCAACGAGCAGCTTGCCGTCCGGATCGAGGCCGACGATGGACGGCGTCAGCACTTCGCCGAGCGCGTTGGGAATGAGCTTCGGCCCTTGCTCGCTCATGTAGGCCGCCGCGGAGTTGGTGGTGCCCAGGTCGATGCCGATGATGCTGCTCATGGGTGGATTTGCGGGCTATGGGTTCCGTGGATGCTTGCCGGGGACGATTATAACTTACCGTCGCGGCACATAGTAGTCGCTCCATGCCGCTTGTCGCGCCGCTTGCGGCTTTGCAGGCCGTCGCTCCCTTCGTATATATCCTTGACTCCAGCCGAATTCCCGTCATAAACCAGACAGCCAATCCCCTCCGGAGGTTCTCGATGCCCGCACTGCCCATCACTCGCGTGGTCCTCTACAAGCACGGCGTCGGTCACTTCGAGCGCCAGGGACAGGTCGAGCAGGATGCCGCCCTGTCGCTGACCTTCAAGCAGTCCGAAGTGTCCGACGTGCTGAAATCGCTGACCGTGCTCGACCTGAACGGCGGGCATGTTTCCAGCGTTTCCTACGATTCCACCAAGCCACTGGAACAACTGCTGGCCGAAATCTCGCTGTCGATTCCCGATGAAAACAGCGTTTTCGGTCTGTTGCCTCAGCTCAAGGGTGCGCATATCGCCGTGACGCCGGTGGGTGCCGGGCGCACCGAAGGTGTGCTGCTGGGCGTCGATACCGTGCAACGCCAGTCGGCCGACGGCGTGGTGCAAACCGCGATGCTGTCGCTGCTGACCGAGGCCGGGGAAGTGCGTTCGTTCGCGCTCTACGAGCTGAGCCGCCTGGAAATCCTCGACGCCGCCCTGCGCCGCGACCTCGATTTCTACCTGCGCACCCAGTTGTCATCCAAGAAAAAGGACGCCCGCACCTTCACGTTCTTCACCCAGGGCGAAGGCGAGCGGACCATCGTGCTCAGTTACACGCTGGAAGCCCCGGTCTGGAAGGCGACCTATCGGATTATCCTGTCTGGCGAAGTAAACAAACCTCCGATGATCCAGGGCTGGGCCGTGGTCGATAACACCCAGGACGAGGACTGGGAGAACGTGCAGCTGTCGCTCATCTCCGGGCTGCCGGTGTCGTTCGTCCACGACCTGTACACGCCGCGCTACATCCGTCGGCCGGTGGTCGAGGTACAGGAGACGACCGGCGTGCTGCCGCCGGAGGTAGAAGGTGGCATCAGGTACTCGCTCATGGATATTCCAGCGGGTGGAGCAGCGCCTGCTGTTATGGACATGGATGCCGAGGCAGCCGCAGCACCGGCGATGGCGCAGAGAAGAGCTGGCGTGGTAAGGGATTACAAGGACATAGCCAAGCTCGGGGGTCAATTCTCCATCGCGAGCCCAAGCTCCATGCCGGCCCAGGTCCGCGAGCGCAAGCTCGGCGATCTCTTCGAATACGAGATCGAGCATCCAGTGACGATCCGGCGCAATCAATCGGCGCTCGTGCCCATCGTGCTGCGGCCGTTCGATGGCCGACCGGTGCTGCTCTACAACAAGCAGACTAGAACGGAAAACCCGATGCGCTGCGTGGAGTTCAAGAACACCACCGGCCTGACGCTCGAAGGCGGGCCGGTCACGGTGCTGGAAGCCGGCAGCTACGTCGGCGAGGCGATGCTGGAAACCACCAAGCCCGATGAACAGCGCCTGGTGCCGTATGCGGTCGAACTTGGCGTATCCGTGCTGGACAACGTCGATTCGCACGAGGAGAGCGTGCATCGCATCATCATTCGCGACAAGGTCATGACCACAGTTCGGTTGCAAGTTCGTCAGACGACGTACCTCTTTAACAATAAGTCAGGCAACCAGGCCATCCTCTACCTGGATCACGATCGTCAGGCAGCGGTTCGTGGTGCAGAATGGCAGCTGTTCAAAACGGCGGAACCCTTTGAAGTTACCGAACATCACTGGCGTTTTCGGCTTGCCCTGGCAGAAAAGCAGCTTACCCGATTTGTGATTCAGCAGCAGTACGCCTCGCAGTACAGCCACAGTTTGACAGAGATCAGCGACAATCAGCTTGGCTACTGGCTGGAACAGCGTTATTTCGATTCTCAGATTAGCGAGATACTGCGCCAAGTGGTCGCTTTGCGACGGCGAGCCGCTAGCCTGGAGGAGCAAGGTAAGAAGCTGAACCAGGAAAAAGACGGCATCCACGCGGAGCAGAAGCGCATCCGCGAGAACTTGCAAGCCCTGGGCGACCGCTCGTCGGAAAAGGAGCTGCGCGAGCGGTTCGTCCGCATTCTCAACGAGCAGGAAGACCGGCTGGATCAGATCGGCAAGGAGGTCAAGCAGCGCAACGGCGAACGCGACCGCTGCCGGGAGCAGATCAACGAGTTGCTGGCGGGGCTGGAGTTCGAGAAGACGCTGTGAGGCGTGCAAAGCCGCAAGCGGCGCTGAAGGTATGACCTCGGCGCAATAGCCGATTGTCTTTGTCCCGTAGGGACAGTTGATAATAGCCCAGCACTTCAGTGCTGGGATTCGGCGCGATGGAATAGGATTTTCGTCCCGTAGGGACGGTTGAAACGTGCCGCACCTGTTTCAGCCGTCCCTACGGGACGAAACGTCGCTTTGCCGAATGAAATCCCAGCACTGAAGTGCTGGGCTATTATCAACTGTCCCTCCGGGACAAAGACCCTTCGCGGCGCAAGGAGTCTGTTCATGAGCCAACCCCCGGATGACGACGTTCAGCAGCTGCACCAGCTGGGTTACGCGCAGGAACTGCTGCGGCGGATGAGCGGCTTCTCCAACTTCGCCATCTCGCTGTCGATCATCTGCATCCTGGCGGGCGGCCTCACCTCGTTTCACCTGGGGTTGTGCAGCGTCGGCGGGGCAGCCATCGGGCTGGGCTGGCCGTTGGTCTGCCTGTTCTCGCTGGTGGTCGCGTTGACGATGGGGCAGGTCGCTTCGGCGTTTCCGACCGCCGGCGGGCTGTATCACTGGGCGTCGATCCTCGGCGGCAGGGGTTGGGGTTGGGCCGTGGCCTGGTTCAACCTGGCTGGTCTGGTCACGGTGCTGGCGGCCATCAATGTCGGAACTTACCTGTTCTTGCTCGGCTCGCTGGGGCCGCGCCTGGGCTTCGATCTCGAAGCGCTGGGCGAGACGGGCAAGCTCGGCTGGCAGGCCGGCGGCGTGATTCTGATTACGTTTTCGCAGGCCCTGTTCAACCACCTCGGCATCCGGGTGACGACCCTGCTGACCGATTTCAGCGGCTGGTGGATCATGGCGGTCGCCGCCGCGCTGACGCTCGCCCTGCTGGTCTTTGCCCCCAGCTTCGAGCCGGCCCGGTTAATTACCTTCACGAACTACAGCGGACTGCCGCCGGGCAAGGATGCTGTCTGGCCGAGAAACGAATGCGTCGGCTGCGTGTTCCTGCTCGGTTTCCTGCTGCCGGCTTACACGCTGACCGGCTTCGATGCTTCCGCCCATACCGCCGAGGAAACGGTCGATGCCGCCCGCAACGTGCCGCGCGCCATTGTCCGTTCGGTGCTGGTGTCGGGCGTCGCGGGCTGGATCATGCTCATGGCGATCATCCTGGCGATTCCCGACATGCACGCGGCGGCCGGGCAGGGCGCGAATGCGTTCTTCTGGATCGTGGACGGCGTGCTGCCGGGCTGGCTGGCGACGGGGTTGTACGTCAGCATCGGCATCGCGCAGTACCTGTGCGGCCTGGCCACGGTCACGTCGGCATCGCGGATGATGTATGCATTCGCCCGCGACGGCGGCTTGCCGTTTTCGGGCGTGCTGCGCCGGGTCAGCCAGTCCTATCGCACGCCGGTGCCGGCCATCTGGACCGTGGCGGCCGCCAGCGTGCTGTTCACGATCCACACGCCGGTCTACGCAACCATCACCGCGGTTTGCACGCTGTTCCTGTACATCTCCTATGTCGTGCCGACGGCGCTGGGGTTGGCGGCCTACGGGCGCAGCTGGACAACGATGGGACCGTGGGACATCGGCCGGTGGTATCGGCCGCTGGCGGTGGTCTGCGTGCTGGGTTGCGCGCTGCTGATCGTCATCGGCGTGCAACCGCCTAACCCAAGTTCAACAGCTGTAAGCCCAAAAACCCCTGTTTTTCGCCGTAAGTCCTGATTTGCCAACGCGCGTTTTCCCAAAACCCTTGTAGTGTAGAA
>JAGVLI010000368.1 GCA_020054355.1 Planctomycetales bacterium
GCGACGTCTCCTCCAGATGAGCGGAATGCGAGCTTTCCTCGAAGACGACCCAGCGCGAGCCGGTGATGCCCCGGTGGACCGTCTCGGCCACCAGCGGCGTGGCCTCGTCGTAGCGACCCGATGTCACCAGCGTCGGCACGCGGATTTCACCCAGTCGATTGATGATGTCCCAGTTCTTGAACTTCCCCGTCACATGGAATTCACTCGGTCCGTTCATGGTGTGGTAGACTTCGGGATTCCGCGACATCTTGTTGAACGAACGCATCAGCGGTTCGGGCCACGGATCGAGCCGGCAGAGATAGCGGCGGTTGAATACCATGACCGCCTCCTGATAGGCCGGTGAAGCGGTGGTGCCGGCCTGCTCGTGCCGCAGCAAGGTTGCCTGCACGTCGGCCGGCAACTCGCCGCGCAGCCGGTTGCACTCCTCGACCCACTGGATCATGCTGGCGGGTGAGCTGGCGACGATCAAGCTGGCCAGGCCCTGCGGTTGGGTCAGCGCATACTCCATGCCGAGCATGCCGCCCCACGACTGGCCGAACAGGTGGAGGCGCTCCAGGCCCAGGGCATGGCGCACCGCGATCAGCTCTTCGACGAACAGTTCGACGCTCCACAGCGCTGGGTCGTGCGGGTGATCGGAATTGCCGCCGCCGAGTTGATCGTAGAAGATGATGCGCCGGCCCGTCGCCGCCAGCTCTTCCAGCGGTTCCAGGTAGTCGTGCGTGGCGCCCGGCCCGCCGTGCAAGCAGAGCACCGGCAGCTTGCCGGCGACTTGCTTTCCCACGCTTCGGTACCAGACCTTGAAGCCGCGAAACGGTACCAAGCCTTCCTGGACGTTGCCGACGGGCATCACTTCATCTCCCGAAGCTGGGTTTCGGCGCGGATCGAGGATCGTCGGCGAGTGTGGTCCTGACTCTCCGCCGCGAGGGGGAAGAAACTCCAGGCGAACTTAGGTGCGCCGCTGAGTGCTGATTTCACAACCCGACTAATCTACTGGAAACGCCGGTAACTTGCACGAGTGCGGCGCGCGGGCGGTAGCGGTTGAGCTGGCGCGGCAGTCGTTGTTCTGGACTGGCAGGGTGGTGCAAATCTGGCAGTACTTGGTATCCTGCAAGACATGAACCCATCCGGTGCAGTGCAGCCGATCGAAAAGAACGTGATCCTGCTGGGGGCGGGCAATGCCCATCTCGTCTTCGTCAAGCGCTTCGGCATGCGGCCCATGCCGGGCGTTGCCGTCACGCTGGTCAGCGAATATCCGGTCATTCCTTACTCGGCGATGGTGCCCGCGCAAATCGCCGGCGACTACACCTGGGACGAGGTGACGGTCGATCTGGTGCGCTTGTGTACCGCGGTATCGGTGCGCTTCCTGGCCGACCGGGTCGTCGGCATCGATCCCGGTGGCAAGCGGGTGCTGTTCGCGGATCGGCCGCCGTTGACCTACGACGTGCTTTCGCTGGGCCTAGGCTCCCTCGCGGTCTGCCCCGCCAGCCTCGCTGGGGCCGAGAACTCGATCATCATGCGGCCGATGGGACCGTTTCTCGACAAGATCGCCCGCCTCGAAAACAGCTTGAAGTCCAACCCGCGACCTTGCCATCTCGTGGTGGTGGGCGGGGGCGCCAGCGGTTGCGAGTTGACCCTGGCCCTGCAGCGCCGATTGGGCAAACAGGCCGGCTTGCGCCTGACACTATTGCAGTCGAATGACCGGCTGCTGCCGAACTTCCCCGACCGGGCGGCCCGGCTATTTCAGCAGGAACTGGCCGCGCGTGGCATCGAGGTGCGTGTCAACACGCGCGTCACCGACGGCGCCGCTGGCTTCCTGATCCTGGAGGACGGCAGCCGGCTCGCTTTCGACACCGTGCTCTGGGCCACCCACGCGGCACCGCCCGAAGTCCTGCGCGAGTCGGGCCTGGCCCTGAACGACGGCGGCTTCCTGAAGGTGCGCGACACGCTGCAATCCGAGGGCGATGACTCGATCTTCGGCACCGGCGATTGCGTTTCGTTCATCAGTCGCCCCGATCTACCCAAGACCGGCGTTTATGCCGTCCGGCAAGGAGCGGTGCTCTTCGAGAATGTCGGGGCTTACCTGCGGGAACGTCCGCTGGCGCCCTTCCGCCCGCAACGGCTGTACCTGTCGCTGCTGAACACCTCCGATGGTGAGGCCATCCTCCGCTATGGCCCATTCGCCACGAAAGGGCGCTGGGCGCGGAAGCTGAAGAACTGGATCGACCGCGCCTGGATCGACAAGTTCACGCGGTTTCCGTCGATGGCCGTGCCGCTGGAAGCCGGGGCCGAGGACTGGCAGATGCGCTGCGGCGGCTGCGGCTCGAAAATCTCCGGCGACGTGCTGTCCGCCGTCCTCAAGCGCCTGGACATTCCGGACGATCCGCGCATCCTCCTGGGCTGCCGAGCGGGCGAGGATGCCGCCGTGCATCGCGTGCGCCCGGAGCAATTCAGCGCCGATCCCGGCAGCCTGGTCGAAGTGCAGACCATCGATTTTTTCAAGGCGTTCGTGGACGATCCCTTTCTCTTCGGCCGCTTGGCCGCGCTGCATGCCGTCAGCGATCTTCACGCCATGAACGCCCGGCCGTTCACGGCGCTGGCCATGGTAACGCTGCCCTACGCGCGCGGGCCAGTGCAAGAGTCGATGCTCTTCGAGTTGCTGTCCGGCGCGCTGCATACCTTCCGGGAACTCGGCGTGGTGCTGACGGGCGGCCATACGACGGAAGGCTCCGAACTGGCCCTGGGCTTCGCCGTGACTGGCCACGGCGAGGAAGGCCAGCTCTTTCAAAAAGGCAAGCTGGAACCGGGCGATCTGCTGGTGCTCACGAAGCCGATTGGCAGCGGCGCTTTGCTGGCTGCCTGGATGCGCAGTGCCTGCCGGGCTTCCTGGTTCGAGAAGCTGACCCAGGGCATGCTGCAAGCGAATGCCCCGGCCGCCACGGTCTTCGCTCGCGCCGGCGTGACGGCCTGCACCGACGTCACCGGCTTCGGCCTGGCAGGGCATTTGCTCGAAATGCTGGATGGCAGCCGGCTATCGGCCGAACTGACGAGCCAGCGCGTGCCCTTGTACGAGGGCTTTCGCGAAGTCGCGCAGTCGGGAATTCTCAGCAGCCTGCAACGGGACAACGCCAAGGCCGCCTGCCGGGTGCATGGCGATGCGTCCCTGCCGGACTGGCTGTTCGATCCCCAGACCTCCGGCGGCTTGCTCGCTGGAGTGAAGCCCGAGGTCGTGGATCGGACTCTCGAACAGCTGCGCGCGGCGGGCTTCCGCGAGGCCGCAGTGATTGGTACGGTCCGATCCGCCGACCAGGACGGCCGACCGGTGATTCATCTGCGCTGATTCGTCGTAGCGCCCGGCCCCGAATGATCAAGCCGGCTGTTGCTGTTGCCAGACCAGCTTGCCGCGCTCTTGCCCGCATCCCCGGCAGGACCAACCGCGCAAGCTGCGCGGCCGACGATGCCGGTGGTACTGCTTGCCGCAACCGGCGCAGCTGGCTTGCCAGTTGCCAGCGGGCATGTCCGCCTGGCCGCAGCGTTCCGGCCTGGCACCGATCTCGACGCACTTCCGCTTCCAGACCCGGTCGTGTCCGTGGCCCGGACCAACCAGGGCGTGGGCAATCTCGTGCAGGATGGTATCGCGGATTTCCGCAAGCGGGTTGTCGCGTTCCACGAAATGGATCGACAGCTCGATGGTTTTGCGGTGATAGACGCACAAGCCCATGCTGCGCTTGCAGCGGTTGAACCGGAACGCCCAGCCATGCAGCCCATGAGCGGCCAGCAGTTGCAGCGCCAGGTGCTGGGCATCCCAGGCACGCTGGGAGTCGGACGCGATCCTTCAGGCCGTGGGGGTGGCTGGCTGCGCTAGTTCCAGGGTCGCCCGGGCCGCATGCCGGGCAGCGTCCAGCCGCAGCTTGTCCCGGATGGACGCCTTAAAGATGGGAATGAACATCGGCTCGATCTTGATGCCATGCTGTTTCGCGATGAACGAGGACAACTCCTGGGCCGAAACATCACCCAACTCGTGCATCGCAGCCTCTACCAGTTTTAACTTGTCCATGATCTTCTTCCTTCCGCCGACGATGGCCTGAGCAGTCTCCCTGGAGCAGTCAGATATACGATCCAAATCTTTTCCGATTCGCGAGGAGGGCTTCTGGACGCAGCCCGTCCTCGCCGGAATTGCCGGCAAAGTCCTCCTGAATTGAAGTGGGGATGAGAACGCAGGCGACTGGGGAATTATCGGCAACCGGGGTGGACCGGCTTCAGCAGTGCGCCGCGTCCCATGTGTCCGAGCAGTCGAGGTGCCGATTTTTCGCCAGTTCTCCAAGTTTTTTCGGGTTTTTCAGCGCGAGAGGGATTGTCCGGGCGCTCGGACACGTCTATGATATTTGAGTCTTGGGTCTTGTCGAATCTCATGGTCGTGAAGCCTCTGCTCTCCCGCCAATTCTGTTTCGCTTGTCCCAACTGACCTATTTCATCCAAGTTTCGCGTGCGGCAGCGCCAACCCAATGGGGGTCCGGTCGTCGGCCCGCATGGTTTTTCAGGAGGCCCTAGTGGCTAAGAAGTTGTACGTCGGGAATTTGCCGTATGGGATTTCGTCCACCGATCTGGAACGGGTGTTCCAGGATCACGGCACGGTCGAGTCGGCCCAGGTCATCATGGACCGGGACACCGGCCGCTCGAAGGGGTTCGGTTTCGTCGAGATGGGCAGCGATCGGGAAGCTCAGCAAGCGATCCAGGCCCTGAATGGCCAGGACTTCAACGGGCGGGCCTTGACCGTCAACGAAGCTCGGCCGCGCGAAGAGCGCCCGGCTGGCGGCGGCAACGGCGGCCGGCGGGAGTTCGGCGGGGACCGGGCCAAGAGCGGTTTTGGCGCCAGCAAGCGCTGGTAAGCTGTTTTGCAATGTCAACGCCCTTCCCGCTTTCAATCGGGAAGGGCGTTTTTTTTTGCCCCGGTACATTGACCAGGCACCGCTTGCCCGTGGGTCACGATTCCAATCGTGACGGTCTTCACGGTCTGTCACGATTGGAATCGTGACCCACACCA
>JAGVLI010000844.1 GCA_020054355.1 Planctomycetales bacterium
GAGGCTGCTGCTGATCGCACCGCTTGCGGCTTCGCACGCCGCCGCACGCGGCTTCGCACGAACGACCTCAGGATTGCCGCCATGAACCCGCTGCCGCTGGACCAACTGGACAAAGCCGCGGAGCGACTCGGTCCCCTGGTCGAGGTCTTTCGCGCCGACCGCTATCTGATTCGCCGCGCACTGCGTCAGGCTGTGCTGCTGTTCGCCTTCGGCATCGGCTTCAATGTCCTTTCCGTTCGGCAATTCCTCGACGACCGCGATGTTTCACTGCAATTGACGGTGTTTTCGCTCGCCAGCGCAGGGCTGGTGGTCGCGGGCATCGTGAAGTGCTATCGCGCCTATCGCCTCAATCGCTTTCAGGTGCAATTGCGGAAAGGCGGAGTAGTGGAAGTCAACGCGGACCACGGCGTCGTCTGCGCCTGGGACGACATCCTCGTCGTCGAGCATCATCACAAGCAACTGTACTATCGCTACGCGGTGCCTGGCCCGATCCTTTACGACTACCGGTTGAAGACCCGTGCCCGCACGTATCTCCGCTTCGACTACCACCTGCTGGAGGTCGAGCGTTTGGGCGCGGCCATCCAGGAGCACATTCCTTGAGCGGTCACGGCTCCCGGCCCGTGTGGCAACCATGCCCACCTTCCCTTGCCCCCAGTGTCAGAACCCCATCGAACCGCCTCCCGGTGCGGCCGGACTGTACATTCCTTGTCCCCATTGCGCCTTCCATGTGCCGGTGCCCGGCGGCGCTCCCAGCGAGTTCACGGCCGACTTCGACGCGCCCCCGACCGACGCCTTCGTGGACCTCTCCGAGGGCCAGGCCGATCCGGCGCTGCTCGCCGAACTGCCCGATCCATTGCCCGCCGACATCGCGGCGCTGGGAACGCCGCTGGTCGTGTTTCGCTATCGCGGCGGGGTTTCTCCGATCCGACTATTTCTCGGCGGACTCGTGCTGGCTGGCGGGATGAACCTCAGCCTTGGACTGGCGTTCGCGTATTTCTCAGCAACCACCAGAAGAAGCGATGATCTGGTGTTCATTCTGTCCTTCGCGGGGCCACTGGTGTTCCTCGGAGGGTGCTACATCGCTCGCGTCCTGGGGATCATCACGCTCAGGGTCTTCATTTTCTCAGGCGGCTTCATCCGCCGCAGCTGCTTTCGACAGCGTGTCTGTCACTGGAGCCAGGTCCGCTGGGCGCAGCGGCTCTGGGTTCCCCTCAGCTGGCAGTGGGTCTATCGAGTGGAACAAGACAACGGCCGATTCTATTACTTCGACAACCGCCTCGACCGCCTCGACGAACTCGGCCGCATCATCCTGCGCCAGACGACTTCACACCTGCTGCAACGCGCCCTGGCCGACCACGACGCCGGACGGCCCGTTCATTTCAACGAGTTCAAGGTCAGCCAGACCGGAGTGTCGCGCGGCCGGGACGGTCTGCCCTGGCAGCGCATCCGCGTCGCGCAGCGGTTGAAAACCCGCGTCTGGGTCTGGCAGTGGGACCGGGAGAAGCCCTGGGTGCAAGTGGACGCCGACGAGCTGGCCCATCCGGATGTGTTTGTCGGGTTGGTCAATACCGTCCTCGCGGAGCGGCGGGACAGCCCGCGCTAGTGCCAAGTCGAGCGACCGCTTGTCCGTGGGTTACGATTCCAATCGTGACAGGCAGTGGAGTTGTCACGATTGGAATCGTAACCCACAGCCAAACAGTGCCGGGCGCTGGCGGTCTCGGAGTCCCGCGCTTCCGGAAACGCTATAATCACGACAGTGGGAGCCGCCCATGCTTCCGGTCGAATACTATCGGGGCGGCAACAGCCTCAAACCGAAGCCGGGTGAGCTGTACCGGGACCGCGCCACGGGTCTGGTGTTGCCCATTCGCGGAGTCTCGGTATTCAGCACGCCCGACAACCTGGACCGTTTCGGCGGTCCGCACCGTGTCGCCAACGTGCCTCCGGAATTGCGGATTGTGCAGCGCAGCGCGAACCCGTTGCATTTTGAAATCTTGCCTGCGGCCCCAATGACTCCGGCGGAATATCAAGATGCGCTCGACCAGATCGTTTTGCTTCCGGTGCAATCCGGCCAGTGAGGAAACTCGCATGTCAGCCATGACGGACCAACACACGATTCTCTTTCCGGAAGGCTACGACGAGCAACGCGAATTTGAAACGCCTGCCAAGGGCTACCTTCCCGAGGTCGTGGTGCGGCTGGAAGACGGTTCGCGCTTCCAGCTCTTTTTTTACGATCCGGTGCGCTTGCAACAGGATTTGATGGAGGCGGCCAAGTGGGGAAAATGCTGCCTGGCGGAACCGAACATCGTGGTCGTGCCCGAAGTGACCACGGAATCCATTCGCAAGGCGGTGGAGCAACTTGTCCGGGAAGGTTACTTTCAGTACGTCAAACCCCTGTAATCTCGCCGAGTTGAGGACTGATTCTCTTGCTAGCCATCAACGGCATCCCCATCGAAGACACCTTCGCCGAAGCCTTCCCGATGACGGCGGCCCGCTTGCTCGTCACCGCCGAGACGCCGGCCTGGGCGCGGACCGCCGGGCAGGTGGCGACCGGCTAC
>JAGVLI010000796.1 GCA_020054355.1 Planctomycetales bacterium
ATCGCCTGCAAGCGCAAGCACGCCGGCTGGGACAACGACTACCTGGAACAAGTGCTGGGCGCGAAGCTGCGGTAGGCTTTTTCATGGGTCCAGTGATGCAATTGCCCTGAGGTGGATGCCCAGCCCTCCACGAGCAGCGTCCTGCCAACTTCCACGCTCTCGATGTCATTGTAGGGGATGCTCATGCGGAGCAGCGGCAGCGGCCCGAAACGAACCGCGGCCCGAAACGAACCGCCAGCGCATCCCCGGAATCCTCCACGGTCAGGTGGTGGAACGCCGGCGCCAGCAGAGGTAGCACATCTTGACAGGTCTTCGTCGGCCAAGGATGCCAGCATGGACAGCGGCGCAGCCCGGTGCGCCGGGTTGCACCCCGCCGTTTGACCACCGAATTCCCGGTGGACCTGGGCGGCAGCTTGCTGTGCTGGCAGCCCCGAGGCCATCAGTTGCAACGCACGGCCACTGACCGGCCCGGTGTCGAAGGCCCCCTCCCGATACCACTGGAGGTAGCGGCCAGCCACGTTGGCAGGGTCAAAAGTCCCTCGGTCAGCGAGACTCTCGGCCAGGTGCACGGCCATCTGGATCGGCCGGCCGTTGCGATCCCCTGCGGCGAGGCCGCGCAACATGCCCCGGCAGCGGTCCTGGATGCCTGTTTCCATCACATCAACTCGAAGAATGATTCCTTGCCCAGATGGCGCACATATTTCCTTACCTGGGCAGACAACTTCCCTGCGCCGGCCAGCGGGAACCAGTCGTCAATGGAACCCCGGAAGCACCAGCGATCCACGGAAAACAACCGCCGTTCCTCATCTTGCAACACGAAGCGCATCATCGGCAAGTACGTCAACCGTTGCTCCACGTTGAAGGAAGCGGGAAAGCTCCTGCCAAAGCCCAGCAGCGGACGCAGACCTTCCATCACGGCATCGGCATCCTGGTCCGGCAGGAACACCACGATGGCGTCCAGCTTCGCCTCCACGATGAAATGCTTCGCGGTGCCGCGGTCCCGGACTTCCTGCTCAACCACGGCGATTTCCTCCTGTGTCACCAGTTGCGGCACAATTTTGCGCAAGAAGACCTGGGCGTTTGGGTTCTCGTAGACCTCGTAGCCTTCGGGAATGGCATCGACCAGATCGCCGTCCTTCTTCCTGGAGAAGTACCGCTTGGGCTTGCCCGTCTTGGTCTTGCCGCAGTGCAGATAGTAGGTGTCGCCACGGCGATTGACGTGCTGAATAGCCACAACTGTTCGCTCCGTAAACACCTCAACGAGTCTTTTCCAGGCCCGCCAAGGCGATGCCGACCCCGAAGAACAGGACCAGCCCCAAGAAGACCCCGATGACGGCG
This sequence comes from Planctomycetales bacterium, assembly GCA_020054355.1. Taxonomy (GTDB): domain Bacteria; phylum Planctomycetota; class Planctomycetia; order Gemmatales; family Gemmataceae; genus JAGVLI01. Next base: position 1,339 of record JAGVLI010000796.1, read on the forward strand.
CCGGCCCATGCCCCAGACCAGGCAGCGTCGGCGTCGTTCCGCCACGCCTGCACGATGACGCCGATCAGGCTGCCGGCGACCACAAACCGGAACATCGGTTGCTTGACCGCCGTGCCGACGAGTTTGCCCAGGATGCCTCCGACAAGGGCACCCAGGATCGCTGTGACGAAGGCCATCAGCATGGCCCCGAGCATTCCTCCGATGACGGCTCCGAGGATCACGCCGACGGCGCCGCAGAACCACGGGCCGTAGCGAATATGGTTCACCGCCCCGAATAGCCGCCCAGATTTGGCGCCCAGCACCGCACCGACGAGGCCCAGCAGGCTGGCTCCCACCTTGATCGCTACATCGGCACTCTCCCCCGACGCCCAGGCTGCGCCGAGGGTGCCGCCGTAGATGCCGCCAGCCAAGCACACCAGCACCAGTGTCTTCAGCAGGCTGCCAGGACTGGCCGGTTCCCCTTCCTGCCCGAATAGGCTGGACCGAGGTTCCACGAAGCGAATGGTGCCGCCGCCCTGCCAGTTCCACATCCAGGTGCGGTAATCAGCGACCAGTTGCCGATTGGGTCCAGACCGGATCAAGACTTCGGCCAGCGGCAGAACGATCTTTTCGCCGTTCTCCTGGACCTCGCAGAGCAGGCCCTCGTCCTCGTCGGCCTCATCAGAATCGAGCAGCGCCGTGACCGTGATACGGCGCTTTTGAAGCCGAAATGGCTCGGTTTCCTCCTCGTACATGGCCTCGAAGGGAAATGTAAGCTTCTCGCCCAGGTAGCGGTGGTATTTGTGGAGATTCTCTTCGTCCACATCGGGCAGCGGGTCGTCGCTGGTCACGCCGAGAATGGCCCGGATGCGGTCCTGCGGGTCGGTAATTCGCAAGGGCCGGGTGACGATCTGCGTCGGCTGCTCGATGGGCGCCGCTTCGCCGGTGTCTGCCTCCAGGTGGTTCTCCTCCAGCCACATGCATTCCAGTTGCAGGCCGTCTCGTTCACAGCGGCTCCGGTAGACCGGGTGCATGGCGTCCAGGGTGCGCCGATCCCACTCGATCAGGTACGTCGCCGGCCCTGGGCCTTCTTCCACTTCACTGATCGCGCCGCACCAGCCGCCGATGGGGATGTCGGAATAGTTGGGGTCCGGCGTGCCTGCTTTCACCCTAACCGACGTGCCGATGGTGAACCGGGCCGGCATGGATGCCCGTCTCGGTGTGGGCTTCGGCTTTTTGCGTTTCTTGGTCACGGCAACTTCTCCTTGCTGTCGTTCTACCCCCGCCCCGGCGAGAGGACCAGCGATCCGTAAAATGACAACGGAAGAAAGGAAATGCCGAGCTGTCGTTCTACCCCCGCCCCGGCGAGAGGACCAGCGATCCGTAAAATGACAACGGAAGAAAGGAAATGCCGATGGCGAAGAAGAAACGCAAACCGGGTGGCGACAAACCCCGGCGGCGACGGCAGCCCGACGAACTGCCGGACCGGCGGCTGATGGAACGGACCATGCGCCAGCTGGTCGGCGGGTTGCAGGGCCAGGGCCAGCCGGACACCCCGCTCGCCAAGGCCCAGGACATCGTGTACCGGGCCTTCGAGGAGCGAGATGTCAGCCGAAAGGTGCAACTGGCCCAGCAAGCCCTCGAAGTCTGCCCAGATTGTGCCGATGCCTATGTTCTCCTCGCCGAACACGCCCAGGATCGCAGGCAGGCCCTCACCTTCTGGAAGCAGGCCGTCGCTGCCGGAGAACGAGCGCTCGGTCCCCAGGCATTTCAGGAGCATGGCGGTCATTTCTGGGGCATCCTGGACACCCGGCCCTTCATGCGAGCCAAGGAGGGCCTGGCCTCGGCCCTGTGGACGGCAGGGCGGCGAGCCGAGGCCATCCAGTATTTACAGGATATGCTGCGGCTCAATCCCAACGACAACCAGGGCGTCCGCTACACGCTGGCCGGCTTCCTCCACAGCGAAGATCGAGACGACGACCTGGACAAGTTGCTCCAGCAGTTTCCCGAGGAAGGGTCCGCCACCTGGGCCTACACCAAGACGCTGCTCGCCTTCCGGCGGAAGAACGGCGAAGCGGCCCAACTCCTCCAGGCAGCGGTGAAGGCCAACAAGCATGTGCCGGCTTTTCTCCTGGGCCAACAGCGACTTCCCGCGGAACGGCCTCCCTACTACAGTCCCGGCCAGGAGAGCGAAGCCGTCATGTACGCCGGGATTTTCCTGCACAACTGGAAGGCCACGCCGGGGGCGATCACCTGGCTGCGCCAGGCCACCCGCAAGAAAGAACGGCAGCCCCAGCCCAAAGGCCCGCTGGGCTTCATCAAGACCTGGCTGGTGAAGCATCTGACCCAGGCCCAGGACATCTGGCAGGCCGATTTCCGCCCGGTGCCCGACTGGATCGTGATCGCCGGCGAGAAAGTGCGGACCTGGACAATCCTCGTGACGCGCCGCACCGATGATCTCGTGCTGGCGCACGCCATCGTGGTTGAAGCGCCCTCGGCCAACCACCTGTGGGACACGCTGGTGCAAGCGATGCAGAAGCCTGCCGCCGGCGAACCGCAGCGGCCCCTCCAGTTGCAGGTGCGAACCGACCAGCGCTGGGCGAGTTTGAAGCCGCACATCGAGGAGATTGGCATCGAACTGGCCGAGAACGACACGCTGGACCAGATGAACGCGGTGTTCGAGGACATGCACCGGCACTTGCTCGGCAAGCCCCGGACCGGCCTGCTGGAGATGCCCGGCGTCACGCCGCAACAAGTGGCCGGCTTCTTCGACGCCGCTGCGGAGTTTTATCGGCGTGCGCCCTGGAAGGCGGTGGGCGACGATGCCACGCTCAAAGTCGAATGCAGCAAGTACGAGAGCGGGCCGTGGTACGCCGTGGTCATGGGCCAGGCCGGTATGACACTTGGCCTGGCGCTCTATGAAGACCTGCGAGTGGTGCGGAGAATGCAGCAAGGAGAGCTATCCGACGAGGGCCATGCCGGCAAGGCCGTGGTGCTGTCCGTGACCTTCGGGGAGCAGACCGAGCTTGCGGTCAAAGACCTGGAGGCCATCGAAGGGCACGGCTGGCAAGTGGGCGGGCCGGAAGCATACCCCTGCACTTTCAAGAAGGAGCGGGGCATGTCGATCCGGCCTCCGCTGACCTGGGAGCTCGAACTGATGGAAGGCTGCCTGCGGGCTGTCCCCGAGTTTGTCCAGCACCGTCAGCCGGAGGACCAGACGCCGGAGGAGATGACGGTGCCGGTGGCGTCGGGCCAGTTGAAGCTGAAGTTGTCGTGGGTAGGCAAGGACTGATAGGCCGATGTGAAAATTTTTCCCATCGGGCAAGAGCATCGAACTGGTAAATCTTCCGGTTCAGCAGGAGACAGCCGGTGGACCCCGAAGCGGCGCAAATCTTGTTGCTGGCGATCACTGCCGTGGCCGTCATCGTCTGGCTGATCGGCTTGCGATTCCTCGTCGCCTCGGCTCGGGCAGGCAAGCCAGGGCCAGGGGATGAAAATGCGGAAACCGATTTCTCCCCCTCGGCAGCAACGAACCAGTTGACCGGCAGCGCCGAGGTCGAAGGCCAACCTGGCGTCCTGGCAGCAAGGGCGGCATCCGTCTTGGCAAAGGGCAACCCCTTCGGCCCCATCAAGATCGTGGAGAAAACCGCGAGCCGCATCGTGTTTGAGCGCCTCGTCCCCAGCGTGGTGAACCAACCGGCGAGCCGCTGGTTTCGCCGGGGCGAACTGCGCATTACGCCGCTTGGGCAAGGTCGCAGCCGGGTCGAGTGGGCCGTCGAGTTGACGAATATGGGTTGGCTGCTGAAATTGGGGGCGTTGTTTCAGGTGTTGGGTTTGGTTGCCATCGCGGTTGGCTGCTGGGCGATTTACACCTACGTCGTCTCATCGCCGGACCCAGCCGTGCGCTGGCAGACGTTGCAGATGTTGCAGGTGAGCCACTTCCTCTGGCCGTCGTTTCTGGTTGGGGGTCTGTACCGTCGAGGCAGGCGGGAAGTGGCGGCGCGGTTCGAGGCCCTGGCCCACAACCTGCCCTACTACGGGGACTGACCGTGCAGGAGAGTAACCGATGTCCCGCAAGAAGCTGTCCCGCAACGCCCCGTGCCCCTGTGGCTCGGGGTAAGAAATACAAAGCCTGCTGTTACGGCAAGAGCGTGGAGGACGACCTGGGCATGGGATCAAGCCGGCAAAAGCCGCAGTATCCCATCGGCACCGTCGCCCTCTACGGCCCGGATGACAGGGTGACGACCAAGATCGCCGCGGCTGTCATTCTCCGAGACGGTGCCGAGCCGATCCTCCAGCGCTGGGTCGGCACCGACGTGACGACGAATCCCAAAGTGCAGAAGGAGATGAAAGACTTCTTCGGGCAGCACGGCGTCAAGAGCGTGGTCATGACGGACCGCAACATGGGCTGTCCGCATGAAGAGGGCGAAGACTTTCCGCACGGCGACGACTGCCCGTTTTGTCCGTGGTGGAAGGGCAAACAGGGGAGTCGGGCCAAGTGAACACGATCGACTGGCGCAAGCAACAGGACCAATGAGTGGGGAGGGAACGAGCATGGAATTCAACATCCAGCGTCAAGGTCGCAGGTGGAGCCGCGCCGAGGTTGAGCAGAAATACCACAAGCGCTGCCCCGAGAAGATCGAACTGATCGAAGGCCGGATGTTCTGGACGGACGAGGAGCGGCTCAACATGCTGGCGCTGCTTCTGGAAAATGTCGGGATGGACGCTGCCGTAAGGCTGGGCGACCCGAAATTGTGGCAGCAGGCGCTTGAGGAACGGCTAAAGGCGCAGGCAAGGAAAGGAACAACATGAATCTCATCGCCGTGAAGATCGACAAGCCCGAGAACACCAACTTCGTCCTGGGCCAGACCCATTTCATCAAGCCTGGATGGCCCCGATTTCCAGCAGCGGTTCCAGCAGGTTGGCGGCGCCGCCGTGTTCCACGATGCGGCCATCCACCACCCGATCCATGTTGACCCCCGTGATCTCCACCTTCTTGCCGGTGGGCTGCATCCCCAACCGTGCCCCTTGATGCGTGCCCCGTGCGATGATCCGGGTGACGCCCCATTCCCCTTCGGCAATTTGCTGCTCGACGGTCACATGCAGGTCGGGGTAGGTCTGCCGCACGCCCAGGATGTGCCGCTTCGCTCCCTCCAGACCACTGGATTGCCCGGTCTTGTCGTGGCTGTCGATGTAATCCGGCGAGATGAAGTCGGCGATGCGGTCCACGTTGCCCGTGTTCACGACATCCTCGATGTAGCGGCGAACGAGCCGCTTGTTCTCAGCGGTGGACATGGCAATGCTTCCTGTAGCTGTTCTGGCTACGGCGAGTGGTTCACGGGCCGGCTGGTTGGCCTTCGAGGACGCTGATCCACGTCGTCGTCGGCACGATGCGGGCCAATCGGAAGCCGGCGGCTTCGTACAACTGCCGGTACTCCTGCTCGGTCCGCTCCATGCCGCCGGGCAGGACCATCATCGCCAGGTCGAAGAACTTGCTGATCGACGGCTCGTTGCCTGGCGGCACCAGGCCCTCCACGACCAGCAGCTTCCCGGCGCCAGCCATAGCCTGGTGACAATTCCGCAGGATCGCCAGCGCCTTTTCGTCGTCCCAATCGTGGATGATGTGCCGCAGCTGGTAGGCGTCGGCCCCTGGCGGCACGGCCTCGAAGAAGTTCCCGGCCACCACCCGGCAGCGATCCCACAGCCCTGCCGCTTCGATGGTCGGCCTGGCTCGTTCCACCACGTCGGGCAGGTCGAAGAGGATGCCTTGCATCGCCGGGTACTTCTTCAGGACCACTGTAAGGACCGAGCCGTTGCCGCCGCCGATGTCGGCCAGGGTGCGGATGCCCGAGAAATCGTAGGCGTCGAGCATCGCCGCCGTCTCCCGGCCATGCACCCCGGTCATAGCGGCGTCGAAGAGTTGGCCCTTCTCGGGATTCTGGGCGAAAAACTCGAACAGCGGCATCCCGTACAGCTTCTCGAAGGCCGATTGTCCCGTCTGGATGCTGTGCAGCAGCCGGCCCCAGGCTTCGTACTGCCACTCGCCCCGCATGATCGCCATAGCCCAGAGCGAACCCGGCACGTCACTGCGCAGGCACTCGGCCAGCGGCGTCAGGCGGAAGCAGTGCTGCTCGTCCTCGGCAAAGATGCCGACGCCGGCGAGTGCCCGGAGCAGACGGTACAAGGAACGGGTGTTCGTCCCGGTTGCCTGGGCGAGTTCGGCAGCGGTCCGGGGGCTGTCCCGGAGCAGATCGGCCAGCCGCAGCTTGGCGGCGACGTAGATGGCCTGGGTGTGCCAGTAGCCGGCCATCAACTGTGCAAGCTGGTCTTGCGGCGCACTTTCTGCCACGGCTCACTTCCTCGGTAAACGGTGTTGCTGACGCTCCCAGGTTACAATGTTTGCCAGAGAAATCCAACGTCGGGCATCACGGCAGGTTCAACGAAACCCTGCCGCCGCTGCCAAGGGTAGAATTCGCAGGGGTCACTCGCAAAGTTATCGCACCTGATTCGGGAGAACCGCATGTTTCGCATGGGCATCCTCATGGCCTGCCTGGCTGCCGCCCAAGGTCAACTGCAACCGGGGGACCACACTCGCTCCCTCGAAGTGGACAAGCGGACCCGCAGCTACCTCGTCCACTTCCCCAAGTCCTACGACGGCACGAAGGCGGTCCCCGTCGTGCTGGCCTTCCACGGAGGCGGCAGCAATGCCCAGGGCATGGTCCAGTTCTGCGGCCTCAACGACAAGGCCGACCAGGAAGGGTTCATCGTCGTTTACCCGTATGGGACGGGCCGGCTGGAGAAGGTGCTGACCTTCAACGCCGGCAACTGCTGCGGCTACGCAATGGAACAGAAAGTGGATGATGTGGCTTTCATCAGGGCCTTGCTGGACGACCTGGGCAAAGTCGCCAAGGTCGATCCGAAGCGGGTCTACGCCACCGGCATGTCGAACGGGGCCATGATCTCGTACTTGCTGGCCTCGGAGCTTTCGGACCGCATCGCCGCCATCGCCCCCGTGGCCGCACCGATGGGCACCGAGAAGTGCAACCCGAAGCGGCCCGTGCCGGTGATCCACTTCCACGGCACCGACGACCAGAACGCCCCTTTCAAGGGCGGCAAGGGCAAGGGCGTCTCGGGCACGGACTTTTATTCGGTGGACCACTCGATCCGGGCCTGGGTCAAGGCGAACGGCTGCAAGGAAGAGCCGACCACGGCGAAGCTGCCGAAGAAGGTGGACGACGGCACGGCGGTGGAGATCAAGACCTACGGCGGCGGCATGGACGGTTCAGAAGTCGTGCTGGTCATTATTGAGGGCGGCGGGCACACCTGGCCGGGTCGAGAGCCGAAGGTAAAGCTCCTGGGCAAGTCCACCCAGAACGTGTCCGCCAATGATCTGATGTGGGAGTTCTTCCAGAAGCACCCGATGAAGTAGCGATGGAAGCCTGGAAACACCTGCGAGCCATCCTCGTACTGCCGGGCATGGCGGCGGCGGTGATCCCTGCCGTTCTGCTGCTTCTCATCGGCCCGGACACCTTCGGTATCTGGGAATCGGCTCCGGCGCTGCGAGTGGTCCTGGCGGTCCTCGGCGTGGTGTTCGTCGCCCTGAGCCTCGTGCTGATGGTGGCGACGATCCGCCTTTTCGGGACCGTGGGCCGGGGCACGCTGGCGCCGTGGAACCCGCCGCAGCATCTTGTGGTCCGGGGCGTCTACCGCCACGTCCGCAACCCGATGATCTCCGGGGTGTTCTCCGTTCTGCTGGGCGAGGCCCTGCTGGCTGCGTCCTTGCCGCTGTTTGGCTGGTTTGCCGTCTTCGTCATCGGGAACCTGATCTACATCCCGTGGTTCGAGGAGCCGGGTTTGGTCCGGCGCTTTGGCGAGGAGTACCGCATTTATCAGCGGAACGTGCCCCGCTGGATTCCAAGGACAACGCCGTGGAAAGCCGGAGACGAAAACCACGGGGCTTCACCGAGCGGCCTCACGCCGCCTGCCGGATGAGCAATTCCTTCCCCTGGCGGGATAGCGACTTGATTGCCGCCTCTCGTTGCAACGCCAGGCTGCGACTGCCGTGGACCTCGTGGTAAACGAGCCGGATGGGCCGGCGGCTGCGCGTGTAGCGGGAGGCAGTCCCGGCGTTGTGCTGGCGACAGCGGCGGTCCAAGTCCTTCGTGCTGCCGGAGAACCTAACGATGGTGCGAGGCTGCAAGGGCTGTGGTTCTACCTGCGGCGTGCCTGCTTGTTCCGTGTGTCAAGGTAAGAGCCTGTGCCAGAAGTGTCACAGAAAGATCAAGAACAATCCCCAGGAGAGGGTAAACCGTGAACGATCCAACCGAAGCAATTCGTAGAGCGAGGCAGGCTGAAATTAACGCCGAGCCAGGTAGCCGAGAGGCGCTGGAAGCCGAACACGGTCAGGTGTGGGACACCGGCCAGCTTGGCGAGCAATTCGAGGTCGTCGGTTTCATGGCCCCGCTCGTGGTCGTCCGGCGCAGGGCCGATGGCGTGAAGGGAAGCCTCGAAGTCCAGCACAGTCCCCGTTTCTATTTCAACTGGCAGCCGCACAACAGGTGAGCAGCATGTCCATCAGCGAAATGACCTGGCAGCAGGGATTGGACTCTCAAATGGCCTGCAACCCAGGTGTTCAGCCGGTCCTACTTCGGAAGGGCGGAATATGAAGAAGTGTTGGTTCTTGCAGGTGCAGCTCGTTGCCGGGTGGCCGGTGGCCGATCCCGTGGCCTGGTGCCTTGAAAACGCTCACCAGCCGCTCCTGGAGCCGGCCCGCGATCGCCTTCTTGTTCTCGATGCTCAAGCGGACCCGGAGCGGATCATCAACGCGGCCCTGCGCCGCTGCGGCTTGAATCTCGTGGAAGTAGGGTCATTGGAACGGGTCGTCATCATACATTTCTGGACCGCCCTGGCCGACCCTCGCCCTCTTTTCAAAGAAGAGCAACTTGCCCGGCCCGAGGTCCGGGTTGCGCACCTGCGCCGCAAGAACGGCGCCGTCATCATCCAGATCGGCGACAACTTCCTCTTTGGTGAGCAGCCCTGGCAAGGTTTCCAGTGGGGCCCATACCGGCGAACTGGGACAGGCGTGCCCATGATGAAGCCGGTGATTGGACCGGCGCCACTCGAAGCACCTGCTCATGGCCTGGGCTGCCTGAACGGTGGATTCCGTGGGCAGTCTTAAAGTGCATCTGGCGGCGGGAACAGGCGCCACCCTGCCTCAACCGCGACATGCCGCTGGTACTGGCCGCCTTCCGGCTCTGCCGGCGCCTGCTGTCGGCAAACGATTCGTGCCTGGACCGGGTTTGCTTCTCCTGCCGGCGCATCTTTCGAGATTGGTGCTGCGGTTCTCCGTGGGCATGGCTCGTGCAACATCTGGAGCGTAACCTGCTGCCTGTGCTGCATCACGGCATCGTCACCACAGACCTTCGACCACCGCACGCCGAAGACCAGTTGCAGCAAGCGAGAGGGAGGGAGATTCAGTGGACCTGGCTCGACCAGCCAACCTGGGTGCCGTAGCCGCAACGCACCTGGAAACCGAGCGACTCCTGCCGCGCCCTTTCTGCGAGGGCGACTTCGAGGATTTGTGCGCCCTGTTCGCTGACCCAGATGTGATGCAGTTCGTAGGGCACGGGGTTCGGGACTGCCAGGTAACCCGACGCAGCTTACGAAGGATGATGAGGCATTGGCAACGACACGGCTTCGGCCTCTGGGCATTGAGTCCGAAGGCGAGCGGTCAGTTCGTTGGGCGCTGCGGCGTCGGCTATCTGCACGAATTGAAGGATGCCGAGTTGGCCTACGCCTTGGCCCGGCCATTTTGCGGCCAAGGTTTGGCGACGGAGACGGTGCGGCGCACGTTGCAACATGCGTTCGAGGACTTGCGGCTGCCTCGGGTAATCGGCGTGGCCCGGCCCGAAAACGTGGCCTCCCAGAAGGTCATGGTGAAGGCCGGGATGACGTTCCGGCGCCGCTGTCGTTGCGATAGCATCGAAGCCGTGATGTACAGTATCGGCAGGTCAGCGTGAAGGGAGAGAGGTACGCTGGTATCTGTCTCCAATGGCTGACCGGTTTCGGGATCACGGTCCCCTCGGCAGGGAGGAGTCAAACAGTCGAAGCTCGTCCCACCAGTGGTCGGAGTTCCGTCTCCAGGATGGCTTCTACGTCCTCGCTGCCGCGGGCATCGACCGCGGTGACTTTGCCGGCCTGCACCGACTTTTTCAGCGAGTCGATCTCCTCCAGCCGGTCCGCCTGGAACTTCGGCTCGAACTTCACGGCCTCGACCTTGGGCACGGCGTCCTCGATGGGCTGCTGCTCCTTGGCCCACAGTTGCCAGCCCCCGTTGAGGATCGCCACGTTCGGGAGGCCGACGTACTTCAGCGTCCACCAGATGCGGGCCGTGTCGGTCGGACTGCTGCCGTAGACCACCACCGGGGAGTCGTGGCCGATGCCAAGCTGGCCGACCTTCTCGCCCCAGGCTTTGGCGTCGTGGAAGCCGTCCTCCTTCTTGCCCTGGTCCTGCCAACTCTTCACGTCCACCCACACGGCGCCGGGGATGTGGCCTTTGGCATAGTCCACCGCCGCTCGGGTGTCGAGAATGCGCAGGCCCGGCTGCTTCAGCTTCTTCTGGAGTTCGGCTGGCTCGATCAGCATGGTTTTTCGCTCCGGCGGCGCGGCCCGCTCCTTGATGCGGTCCACGGATTCCTTGAAATAGAGGACGTTCTCGGCCTGGTGGCACTGGACGCAGCCGGCATGAAGTTTCTCCAAGGCGCCGCCCAGCCTGACGCCGTCCTTCGCCTTCACGGCCTTCAAGACTTCGGGCAGGCTCTCGTTCAGGAATGGCTGGCAGGACTTGGCCCGCTTGGGCCGGCGTTCGACGGCCAGGCGCAGGGCCAAGTCGATCTTCTCGGTCTGGTACTGAGCGTACTCCCAATTGCGGGTCTGGCCGGCGTGGAGTAGTTCGCCGTAGCGGTAGCCAATCTCGGCCATCGCCACGTCCAGGCCCCGCAGGTGCCGCTCGATCTGGGCGAACTTTTCCTCGGTGGCGCCCTCGAGCCACGGGTCCGGCGGCGCCGGGGCCTGCTCAGCTTCCGCAGCGACGGCGGGCATCAGCGGGGGTATCGTGCGGGACTGCACGATCAGAATGAGACAGCCAACTGCCAGTCCTCCGGCCAGGAAGGACAGCATCCGTCCCCCGGTCTGTTGTGTTCCGATCGTGGCTCCTCCCTTCGGTTCGTTGGTCCGTCTCGTGCGGGGATCGGTGCTGCGCCTCTTTCCAGCACTGAGGCCAGGGGCTATTCTATCGGTAGACAATATCGGGAGACAAGATCATGCCGGAAGTCCTGAGTCGATTGTTCTTCGCCGGTTTCGTGCGGCTGCACATCCTGCACCACGCCGCCGAGGAGCCGATCTGCGGCGTGGAGATCGTGGCTGAGTTGGGCCGGCATGGCTACCGGCTGAGTTTTGGCACGGTGTACCCTGTCTTGCACGAACTGGAGCAGGCGGGCTATCTGACCGACCAGGCCCAGGTGGTGGCCGGCAAGCAGCGCAAGTATTACCGGGCCACATCGGAGGGCCGCAAGGCGCTGGAGGCTGCCAAGGAGAAACTCCGAGAACTGGCCGGCGAGGTCTTGGAACAGCAGAAACCGACGAGAAAAGCAACCCGCGGAAATGCAACCCGCACCCCGAGGGCAGCACCATGAGCCTCCTTCTGTCGCTGACCCTCTTCGTGGGCGGCCTGGCGCTGGTGATTTTCTTCGCCGAAAAGCTGGTGAAGGGCGTGGTCGGCACGTCGGCGGGCTTTGGGGTGTCCGCCTTCGTCCTCAGTGTCGTCTTCATCGGCTTCGACCCGGAAAACCTGGCCGTGGGTGCGGTGGGTTCTTACGAACAGATCAGCGGCATCGCCCTCGGCTCCATCATCGGCGCCGCAATGGCGGCGATTGCCTTCGCCTTCGGGGTCACTGCCCTGGTCGCCCCCAGGACCTTTGAGCGGGTGCCCCGCTCGATCCTGGCAATCCCCCTCGCTGCGGTCCTGCTGTTCGCTGTCCTCGCTTGGGACGGCACGCTTTCCCGGCTCGATGGCGCCATCCTGCTTGTTGGTTTTGTCCTCGCCGTCCTTATCCTGTTGTGGCTGAGTCGCCGGGGGATCGACATCCGGCCTACGGGTGAAGTGGCTGAAACCCTGGAGGAAGCGGGGAGCCTCAGCAGGTGGAAGTCCCTGGCGCTGATGCTGCTATCGCTCCTGGCGATCATCGTTGGCAGCGAACTGCTGGTGGAAGGCTCCCGAACACTGATCGCCTGGCTCGGCCTGTCCGACACGCTCTTCGGCATGACGGTGCTGGCGTTCCTGGTCAGCGTGGAGGAGATCTCCAGGGAGCTGCCGGCAGCCCTGAAGGGGCGGTCCGACATCTCCTACGGCAACGTCGCCGGCTCGCTCCTGGCCTTCTTCCGCTTCAATGCCGGGATCGTCGCCCTGGTACGGCCCGTTCCAGTCGAGCCATCCGTCTTGCGCTTCTTCCTGCCGGTCTGCGGGCTGACGGTCCTGGCGATCACCCCGGTCATGCTGACGGGGCAGGTTCCTCGCTGGGCTGGAGCCATCCTGGTCCTGATGTACTTGCTGTTCGTCTTCGGCGGTTATGCCGGTTGGGAGATGCTGCCGTGAGCGAATTGCGTGCGGCAAACCACCAGTCTTCGCTACCTCACCCTTTCGAGCCGCTGGTCGGCAGCAGGCGGGCCGAGTTCAGGATGAACGCCAGTTCCGACGAAACGTGGATGAAAGCGGCGAGCAGGGGATTCAGCAACCCGAAAGCCGCCAGTCCCATGCCCAGGCTATCGACCAGGAGCGTCCCGGCGAAGTTGAACCAGATGATGCCCCGGCAACGCCGGGCCAACCGCACCGTCTCCACGAACTTGAGCAGGTCGTTGCCGAGCAGGACGACATCGGCGCTCTCACGGGCCACGTCGGTCCCCGACCCCATCGCCACGCCGACGTTCGCCTGGGTCAATGCCGGGGCGTCGTTGATGCCGTCCCCGAGCATGACGACCTTCCGCCCCTCAAACAAGAGGGTCTTGATGCGATCCACCTTCTGGTTCGGGAGCAGTTCGGCCTCCACTCGATCGAGGCCCAACTGCCGGCCCACGGCCTGGGCGATGGTCCAGGCATCGCCGGTGAGAAGGATCGTTCGCAACCCCATCCGGCGCAGAGAACCGATGGCTTGGACCGCCTCGGGGCGCAAGGCGTCTGCGATCCGAAGGGAGCCGAGCAGGCGACCCCCTCGGGCCACCAGCACTTCGGAAGCCTGACCCGACCCGGCACCGATCCCGTCCAGGTCCAGCCGATGGTCGCCCAGCAGCCCCCGATTGCCGACGACGACTTCTGCGCCGTCCACCGAACAGGTGATGCCTTTGCCCGGCACATACTCGAACTGCTGGGGGTCAGGGACATGCAGCCCCATGGCCGCCGCCGTCTGCACGACGGCCTGGGCCAATGGGTGTTCCGAGGAGCGTTCCGCAATGGCAGCAGCCTCCACCACCTGCTCGGGGGTCACGCCAGGGCCGGGCCGAATGCCGGTCACTTGCGGCGTGCCCAGGGTCAAGGTGCCGGTCTTGTCCAGCACGATGGTGTCCACGGTGCCGAGCGTTTCCAGGTGCAGACCACCCTTGATAATGGCACCCAGCCGAGCGGCCCGGCCTATCGCTCCCAGGACCGCCAGCGGCGTCCCGGCGGCGATGCCGCACGCCCCGGCCACGATGACCGCGGAGATGGTGGAGCGCACGTCCTGGGTGGCTGTGACCAAAGGGACCCCGGCAGGCGGCGATGATCTTGCGGAGAAGGATTCGGGCCGGGCATGGCGTGACCTTGGCTGGCTGACGAAGTTGCTACATCCAATGGTCCAGTCGGTACGAGGAGTTGGCAAGTTCTGTGCCGGGCAGGGACGGAAGCCGTGTGGCCCGAGTTTTCACGGGCCGCTGCGAACAGTGGTTGTCGAGCAGGCAGCCGGATCGACCTGAGAGACAGTAGGCGGCGATCCCCATCGAGTGCCAGGTCGCACACTCCCGGCGCCAAACCGCACAGCCCGGAGCAGGAATGTTCTCCAGAAAAGCTGCTTGATATGTCGTAATGTTCCGATATAATTGAGTGTGAGGAGGCCGAGATGACTGCTCGAACCAAGCCGCCGAAGGTGGCGGGATTGACGCCGCTGGACGCTCTGGAGCAGGCAGCCGAGTGTCTGAAGACCCTGGCCCACCCGCACCGCCTGCGGATGGTGCAGATGCTCCTGCGGGGCCGCTACACGGTGGGGGAACTGGCCGAGGCGTGTGGCATCCCCAGCCACATGGCCTCCGAACACCTGCGGCTCATGCAGCGCTGCGGCCTGCTCGCTGCGGAAAAAGTGGGCCGCAAGGCGTACTACCAGATCGCTGAGCCGCACCTGGCGAACATCATGGCGTGTGTCGAGGCCCGTTTCGGCGGGGGCAAAGGCTGATTTCTTTTTCCAGTAAATATCGTAATGTCGAGATTATTCAACCTGTGATACCCAACCAACTGTTAGCACGAAGAGGAGGCCGAACGATGGAGTTGCTCATCTTCTTGGGAGTATTCGTCCTCTGGCTTGTTCTCCAGGCATGGGTTTTGCCACGCCTGGGAGTCCGGACCTGACTGAGCGGCGCCTGCGGGCCGAGTTCGGCCCGTGCCAAGTCAGGTTCGATGCCACTGACCACGGACAATGGTGAACAGGACAGCGAGGAAAGGAGATCGCCATGAGCATCTTGACTATTGCCCCCCAGCAGCTTGCCCAACTTGCCAGGGACGGCAAGCCCATCGACCTGATCGACGTGCGCACGCCGGTGGAGTTCCAAGAGGTCCACGTCGCCCAGGCTCGCAACATTCCCCTGGACCGACTCGACCCGGCGGCGATCATGCAAGCCCGTAACGGCTCACGGCAAGAACCGCTGTACGTCATCTGCCGTTCGGGCAGCCGGGGCCGACAGGCGTGCGAGAAGTTTGTTGCCGCCGGTTTCGCCAACGTCGTCAACGTCGAAGGCGGCACCTTGGCCTGCGTCGAAGCGGGCCTGCCAGTCGTGCGAGGCAAGAAGACGATCTCCCTCGAACGGCAGGTGCGCATCGCGGCGGGGTCGCTGGTGCTGCTGGGCGTCCTGCTCGGCTGGATCGTCCACCCCGCACTTGCGGGTCTAGCGGCGTTCGTTGGGGCGGGGCTGATTTTCGCCGGCATCACCGACACCTGTGGTATGGGTCTGCTGTTGGCCCGGATGCCTTGGAATCAGGTCAAGAACGCCCCGGCGTCGTGCTTTGCGACGAAGGAGGTCGGCTCATGAAACTGCTCATCGTCGGCGGCGTGGCCGGCGGCGCCTCCGCAGCGGCCCGTGCCCGCCGCCTTTCCGAAGACGCCCAGATCATCCTGTTCGAGCGGGGGCCGGAGGTGTCCTTCGCCAACTGCGGCCTGCCCTACTACCTCGGTGGGGAAATCGCCGAGCGAGACAAGCTGCTGGTCGTGACCCCGGAGCGTTTGCAGTCCCGACTGAACCTGGATGTTCGAGTGCGCACCACGGTGCAGGCCATCGACCGATCAGCGAAGAAGCTCCGAGTCCGTGACCTCGTTTCGGGACGAGAGTACGAGGAACCTTACGACAAGCTCATCCTGGCGCCGGGAGCGGCGCCGCTGCGGCCTCCGATCCCTGGCATCGACCTGCCCGGCGTCTTCACCTTGCGCAACTTGCAGGACATGGACCGCATCCAGGAACGGCTTGGCCGAGGCGTGCGCCAGGCCGCGATCGTGGGCGCCGGCTTCATCGGCCTGGAACTGGTCGAGAATTTCGTGCACCGAGGCATCGCCACCACGGTGTTCGAGTTGCAGGATCAAGTGCTGCCACCCTTCGACAAGGAGATGACCACGCCGATTGCCGAACACCTGGCAGCCCAAGGCGTGACTTTGCTGCTCGGCCAATCCGCCGAGGGCTTCGAGCCGGCGCCTGATGGTCTACTGGTGAAGTTGAAGTCCGGGCAGCGTTTGGCGGCGCAACTGGTCATCCTGGGCGTCGGCGTGCGCCCCGAGAACAAGCTGGCCGTGGACGCCGGCCTGGCGGTGGGGCCTCGGGGCGGCATCCGGGTCAACGCGCATCTCCAGACGAGTGACCCGGAAATCTACGCCGTGGGGGACGCCATCGAGGTCAAGGACTTCGTGACCGGCGAGCCGGCACAGGTGCCCTTGGCGGGTCCGGCCAACCGCCAGGGCCGCATCGCCGCCGATCACATCTTTGGGCGCCCTGCTCGTTACCGGGGAACGCAAGGCACCGCCATCGTGCGGGTGTTCGAGCGCACGGCAGCGCTGACCGGGGCTTCGGAAAAAATCCTGCGGCGTGCCAACCGGCCCTACCGCAAGGTCTACGTCCACCCGACGCACCACGCCGGCTACTACCCCGGCGCCGAGCCGATGACGCTCAAACTGCTCTTCGACCCCCAGAGCGGCGAAATTCTGGGGGCCCAGGCGTTAGGCGGCGCCGGCGTGGACAAGCGCATTGACGTGCTGGCCGTGGCGATCCAGGCCGGCATGACCGTCTTCGACCTGGAGGAGATGGAGTTGGCCTACTCGCCGCAGTACGGCTCGGCCAAAGACCCCATCAACATGGCCGGCTTTGTCGCCAGCGGCTTGCTGCGGGACGACCACCCCCAGGTCGATGTCGAGGCCGTGCTGACTGCTCCAGCCAGTGAGCGTCCGTTCTTGCTCGACGTGCGCACGCCGCAGGAGTTCGCCGCCGGGCACATACCGGAGGCCGTGAACATCCCGGTGGACGAACTGCGCTCCCGCCAGGGAGAAATCCCACCCAATCGGGACATCACCGTGTACTGCCAGGTCGGCCAGCGAGGCTACCTGGCGACCCGGATATTGCGCCAGGCCGGGTTGCGGGTAGCGAACATCGGCGGCGGCTACCTGACGTATCGACTCTGGTATCCGCACGCCAATGGCAGCACGGGAGGCATCGAGTCATCCAGGAGCAGAGGGAAGCAGCCATGAAAACGGCACTGGTCCGGCAAGTGGTCCTTTGGGGCCTGGCCGGCTCGGTCTACGGGGCGGGCCTGGGCGCCTGGCTCCAGGGAATGGACCGAGTGGTGTTCGGCGCCGTCGTTGGCCTCGGGGTTGGATTGCCGTGCGGCCTCGTGGACACGTTGTTCAATCGAGCCATTGCCTGGGCCGTGCGGCACACGTCCAGCCGGATGAGCGCCGGGATCGCCGGGGCCATGATTGCCACGGGGATCAGCGGGGCGATGACCCTGCTGATCCTGGGGTCCGTGGGCTGGGTGGGCGGTTGCTGGGGCTGAGTGCGGAAGGCGGGGGCCATCGGTGCGATGGTCCTGGTCCCGGTCATGGCGGTGGCCGGTGCGGCAACAGCGATCAGAACTCTTTCCTTCCAGGAAAAGTCCCCTCGCTCCACGCCCTGAACGATCTAGCCGACAGCGCCTTCGCCAGCACTTGACGACCCAGGCGGTTGGCGATAGTATTCGCCTAAGCGAATATGCTGACCGAACACAAAGCCATCCCCGTGCCCGCCGTCTTCCGAGCGCTGTCGGACCCGACCCGGCTGCGCATCCTCCACCTGCTGCAAGGCGGCGAACTGTGCGTCTGTGATCTGGTGGACATCCTCGACGTTCCCCAGCCCACGGCGTCCCGGCACCTGGCTTACCTGCGGAAGACCGGCCTCGTCCTGACCCGCAAGGAGGGCCACTGGAACTACTACCGCCTCGCCCCGGCCCGCCGGCCCTTCTTCGAGAAGCTGCGGGCCTGTCTGGCGGTTTGTCGCCAGGAGTTTCCCCAAATGGCCGAGGACAAGGAAAAACTCCAGCAGAAGGGCAAGACCTGCTGCGAGTAGCTTTTTTTCGTCACACAAACATTCGCTTGAGCGAATATAACGGAGGAACCGTACCCATGTCCGACACGATTCAACAGGCCGTTCAAGCCATGTACGGCGCCGTGGCAGGCAGCGGTCTCTCCAGCGACCATCCGGGCGCCCGTGCCGTGGCCGAAGCCTTCGGGTACACGCCGGAGCAACTGGCAG
>JAGVLI010000170.1 GCA_020054355.1 Planctomycetales bacterium
GTGCCGCAGCGCACCGACTCGATTGACAGATGCCAGCGCATCTGTCACGCTAACCCGCGAGTGGAGAGCAGCGGGAATATCGAGTCGCGGAAGGTTCAGCCATGTCCGCCAAGCTGGTGGTCGCCGCCGGGCCGTCGACGGGCACGGAATTCTGGATCGAGGACGAGGTGCTGCGGATCGGCGCTGACGCCAGTTGCGCCGTCTGCCTGACGGCGCCCGGCGTTCCGGCCCATGCCGCCACGCTGGAATTTCGCGATGGCGGGTACATCGTGCACAACCGCCAGACGCAAGCACTGCTGCTCGACGGCAAGACCTTGCCCCAAAACTCCTTTGCCTCCTGGCCGGCGAATGGCAGCTTGCAGCTCACGCGCGAGCTGGTCGTGGCGCTGGTGGTGAAAGGCGACCCCGCGCCCAGCAAACGTCCAGCGCGCCCGCTCGTGCTGCCGGAGGCCGACGAGCTTTCCGTGGTGTCGGCCGACCCGACGCCGGCCCAGGGTGGCGGCAAGACCGTGATGCAGTTGCTCGTCATCGTGGTGCTGTTCGGGCTTGCCGGCATGCTGTTCATCATCGACCGGAAAAAGAACGCTTCCACCGCCGACCGCGACGTGCCCGTGGAATTCGCCGCCTTGGTCAAGGACCTGAGCGCTGCGCCGGCCGACGGTTCGACCGGCAACGCGGCACTGCGCTCCGTCTTGCAGGAAGCGCGCGTGGCGGAGCTGCGCGGACACAAGGATCAGGCCCGGCTCAAATACACCCGTGTCACCGAGATGCTGCTGCCCCGGCGCAATCCGGACGGCAAATTCGCCTCGCCGACCGACGAAAAGGCGTGGAAGTTCGTGATGGGCCAGCTCAACGAAACCACGGAGTAGCCCTGCTCTCCGGCGGGCGCAGCACTGCGGCATTCCGAGGACGCGATTCATGTCCGACTCCCGCGCCAGCTACACGGCCTTGGTGGGCCGCAATGCGTTGCGGCTCGTGCTCTTTGGCCGCCCCGGCGCGGGCAAGTCTTCGCTGCTCGGCGCGCTGGCCCTGGCGGCGGCCGACGAAGCCACCGGCTGGCGGCTGAATGACCTGTCGCACGGCTTGACCGAACTGGCCCACCGCGTCCGCGAGAACAATCCGCAACCGACCATGACGCCGGAGCAGGTCGTGCCGTACCCGGTGGTGCTGGAGTGCCCGCCTTCGTCCGGAAGCCGAGGGAAAAAAATCGAAGCGCTGTTCATCGATTGCGACGGCAGTGCCGCCCTGCAATTGTTGGAAGCCGAACGCTTGACGGATCCCATCCGTCCACCGGGCCGGCTGGCCGACTTCGTCGCCCGGGCGGACGTTCTGGTGTTGGTCGTACCAGCGGTCGAGCCAGCCGTCGAGGAGACCTTCACTCAGTTCGCCCGGTTTCTCAAACTGCTGGAAGATGAGCGCGGTCAGGCCATCCAGGTCAGCGGCTTGCCGGTGCTGCTGGCGCTCACGAAATGCGACCTGCTGGCGCGGCCGGACCAATCCTTCGTCAAATGGATCGACTGCGTCCAGGAACAGGTGCAATCCCTGGACCAACGTTTTCAGCACTTCCGCGAACAGCAGCATGTCGCACCGCTGTCGGCATTCGGCCAGGTGCATTTGCAACCGGCTTTCGGGACGGCGGTGCAGCGGGCGCCACTGGCGGGACAGCCTCCGGAGGATCGCCGGCCGTTCGGCGTGAACGAGTTGTTTCAACAAGGATTGGAGCAGGCGGCGCGCTATCGCGGCAACCAGCGGCGCAGCGGGCGGCGACTGCTCTACCTGGCGGGTTTGCTGCTCCTCGTGCTGGCCGGGATGATCGGGGCTGGACTGGCGCAGAGCCGCTTGCAAAATCCTTTGGACCGGCAGATCCTCAAGACCGCCATCGAGCAGGAAGCCGCTCGTTACGAACAACTGCGGGCACGCGGCCAGGCCCTGGAGAATTTCTCCGATCCGTTGCTGCAAGGCGGCGTCGGCGTGCCCTGGACGAGTTGGGCGAAGCGTATCGAGACACTGCAGGCCGAGGTCGCAGCGGCCCGGCCCGACCCTGCGGAGACGCTGCCGGACGCTGGCCTCGTCAAGTACGAACACGTCTATCAGTCCGAAGCCGTGCGCCAGGCGCGCCGCGACTGGCAGAGCGTCGAGGAGAAGCTGCGCCAGCGTGTCAACCTGGCATCCGCCCTCGGACTGATCGACGCGACCAGCGAACGACCGCCGCTGCTAAAGATTCCGCCGCCGCCCGATTTCACCGCCGCGCAGGCCCAACCATTATTGGAACGCATCGCCAAGACTTATCCCGATGCCGTCGACTGGACGCTGGATGGCCTGCCGCGCTTCGTGACGCTGGAATTGACCGCGGCGCTGCACGCCAGCGAACGCAACCTGCTCGCCGCCGGGCAGCAAGCCATCCTCGGCAAGCTGCAGGAATGGAGTCCGGAAGGTAAGGAAACCCCGGAACTATGGCACAAGCTGCGCGACTGGCTGAAAGCGCCCATCGAGCTGCATGCCTGGCGGGAACTGGCGCGGCTGGTGATGCGGCTGTCCGATCCGTTGGCCGAGGACCCCGTGCAGGTGTTTTTCAATTTCCTCAACAAGGGCCAGCACGAAGTGGAATTGCAACGCTTGGTGCTGAAAGTACCCGATGGGCTGCGCGTCGCGCCCGCCGGCAAGCTGGCGATCTATCACAGCGTCGGCAGCGACGTGCGGACCACGCTGAACTTCAAGCGGCACGGCGAGCCGGTGGCCGATCCGGACGAGAAAATTACCCGCTATGTCTTCGTCCCCGATTCCGGCGAAACCCTGACCTATCGCCTGACTTATCGTCCCGGCAACACCCTCTGGGCCGACCTGCCGCTGAAGACATCGGACAAGCAAGACCGCCTCTTCACCTGGTCGCTGTGCCGATCGCAAATGTATCAATTCGAGCGCCTGGTCAGGCCGCCCCGGCTGCATCGCGCCGACCAGCAGGCCACCGACGGCGACCTGATCCTTGACGCCGGTCTGTCGATCTCGGTCGGCATCGTGCCGCGCATCCCCGACCTGATGCCCGTGGTGAAACTGAAGCAGTAGACTCGTCGCCGACGGGCGCTCGCATCGGTGCGGTACCGCGGTCGGTTCGTCTTCCTGCCTCGGCACGGACGTCGTAAACTGTAGCGCTTGGGAAAGGAGGGCTTTCCAAAATGCAGACCGAACGACCGCGCGTCTTCACCGAAATCCTCTATCACGAGGCCGCTCAGGAATACTTGCGCAGCTTGCCGCTGGAGCATTTCATGGAAGCGACCCCACAAGCGCACCAGCGCGAGATTACCCTGGCCAGCCTGTCCCTGGTGCATGCCCAGCGGCCCGAGGTCCAGTACTTCAACGAACTGCTGGTGCAGTATCCGGTGAAGGGCCGCAAAAAGCCCAAGCAAGTGGTGCCCGACAACATGGTCGTGATTCATCCGGAGCCGATCCGGGCCGAGGGCAGCTTCGACCTGCCGCTGCAGCCCGCCCAGCCGTTCTGGATGCTGGAGTACGTCTCGCGCTCCAGCAAGCGCAAGGACTACGACGACAACATGCAGCGCTACGAGCACGAGTTGCGGGTGCCGTATTACTTGTTGTTCCAGCCGGACGTGCAGGAACTGACGCTCTACCGGCACAACGACACGCGCTACGTCAGCGTCAAGCCTAACGAAGCCGGCCGCTTCGCGCTGCAGGAACTGGAATTGGAAGCCGCCTTGCTGGACGGGTGGGTGCGCTTCTGGTTTCGCGGCGAGTTGCTGCCGTTGCCCGCTGACCTGCTCCGCCAGGTTGGCGAGTTTCGTCAGCTGTGGCAGGACGAGCGACGCCGCGCCGACGACGAAAAACGCCGCGCCGACGACGAAAAACACCGCGCCGACGACGAAAAACACCGCGCCGACGACGAAAAACACCGCGCCGACGATGCCGAGCAGCGGGCTGCGGCGGCCGAGCAAGAGTTGGCCCGACTGCGGGCGCTGCTGGAAAAACAATCGTAGCGACCAGTCTGCCCCGATTCACCCTGGTGGGCCAGCGCCAGAGTCCTTGCCGGCAGCCGGTCAAAGCGCTGGCGTTATCCGGCTTCACTACGGCGCTTCGGCGCTTCGTTGGCTTGGCGGTTTTTCCTGGCATTCCCCAGCGATTCCCGGAAAATGCGATCCCGTTCGAGTCCATCATCCGAGCAGGAGCCGAGCCATGCGAAAATTCACGATGTTCCTGGGGGTTGCCCTGAGTTGGCTGGGGGTCGCTGATATGGCGGCAGTCGCATCCGCGGGCGAGCAAGCGGTCGGCAAGGGCGTCGAAAAGTCGGACTTCGGCAAGACGGCCGATGGCACGACGGTTGAGCTATTCACGCTGACCAATGCCAATGGCCTGAAGGCCAAGATCATCAACTACGGCGGCATCATCACGGAATTGCACGTCCCCGACCGCGACGGCAAGCTGGCTGACGTAGTCCTCGGCTTCGACAACCTTCAGGACTACCTGGCGGGGCATCCGTTCTTTGGCTGCATCACCGGCCGCGTGGCCAACCGCATCGCCAAGGGCAAGTTCACCCTCGACGGCAAGGAATACAAGCTGGCGGCCAACAACGGCCCGAACCATTTGCACGGCGGCCTCAAGGGCTTCGACAAGCAAATCTGGAAGGCGGAGATCGTCCCGGCCACGGATGGCGTGGCGGTGAACATGACCTATCGCAGCCCGGATGGCGAGGAAGGCTATCCCGGCAACTTGACTACTGCGGTCACCTACACGCTCACCAACCAGAACGAGCTGAAGATCGACTACTCGGCAACGACCGACAAGGCGACGCCGGTCAACTTGACCAATCACACCTATTTCAACCTGGCCGGGCCGCAGGCAGGCACCATCCTTGGTCACGAACTCAAGTTGGCAGCAGACGAATACACGCCAACCGACGACACGCTCATCCCGACCGGCAAGATCGAAGCCGTTAAAGGCACGCCGCTCGACTTCACCACAATCCAAACGATCGGCTCGCGCATCAATCAGCTCAAGGGCAAGCCGGTGGGTTACGATCACAACTTCGTCCTGTCGAAAAAGGATGGAGTGCTGGCGTTGGCGGCCTGGGTGCGCGAGCCGAAAAGCGGTCGGGTGCTGGAAGCCTTTACCAAGGAACCCGGCGTGCAGCTGTACACCGGCAACTTCCTCGACGGCAAGACCAAGGGCAAAGGCGGCGTGGTTTACAACCAGCATCAGGGCTTCTGCCTGGAGACGCAGCACTTCCCGGACGCGGTGAATCAACCCGCGTTCCCGTCGATCATCCTGCAGCCCGGCAAGACTTACTCCACGACGACCGTTTACAAGTTCTCGACCAAATAAAAACAGCCGCTCGCGGCTTGGCAAGGCCGCGAGCGGCTGCACGGACGCAAGGATCGGCGGGTTCAGCGGGCGGGTCTCTTGGCATCGACCCACGGGAAGGGCGTGGCCACTTCCACGGGCTTGGTCGAAACCTTTTCGCCCAGAATGTTCTCGAACACCGTGCCGTAA
Source organism: Planctomycetales bacterium (assembly GCA_020054355.1). Classification (GTDB taxonomy): domain Bacteria; phylum Planctomycetota; class Planctomycetia; order Gemmatales; family Gemmataceae; genus JAGVLI01. The sequence goes on from JAGVLI010000170.1 coordinate 5,500, forward strand.
ACCATTTCGATCTTCAGCATCGAGTGGGCGGCCATCAGTTGATGGACCCGGCCCTGCGTGCCG
>JAGVLI010000031.1 GCA_020054355.1 Planctomycetales bacterium
GCCGTCCAGCCGGTCTGGTGGGCAGCGCCCGCGCCGCGGCCGGTGTCGCCGTGGAAATACTCGTAGAAGAGCAGGTGGTCGCGGAAGTGTGGATCGTTCTGCATTTTTTCACAGTCGCCGAAGATGGGCCGACGGCCTTGCTCGTCGCGCAGGAACAGGCGGGTCAGGCGGCGCGTCAGCTCGTCGGTGACTTCGCGGATGGTCAGCATCTGGCCGGAGCCGGTGGGACATTCGATCTGGAAGTCGTCGCCGTAGTAGTAGTGGAACTTTTGTAGCGATTCGATCAGCAGGAAGTTGACCGGGAACCAGATCGGACCGCGCCAGTTCGAGTTGCCGCCGAACATCGCGGAATCGGATTCGCCTGGCACGTAGGAGACCTCGAGCGGGCTGCCCTGGCAGTTGAAGCGGTACGGCTCGCGCTCGTGCTGCTTGGACAGCGCCCGCACGCCGAAATCGGACAGGAACTCGGTCGAGTTCAACATGCGTTTGAGCAGCTGCTTCATGCGATGGCCACGTAGCAGCGACAGCAGCCGGCGGTCGCCCAAGCCCGGCACGTGCCATTTCGACACCAGCTTGGCCAGGTCGGGCCGATAGTTGAGATACCAGCTGAGCCGGCGGTTGAATTCAGGCAGCTGCCGTAGCAACTCCGGTTCCAGGATTTCGACCGCGAAGAGCGGGATCAGCCCGACCATCGACTTCACTTTGAGCGGCATCTTCTGCCCATCGGACAGGTTGAGCACGTCGTAGTAGAATTTGTCCTTCTCATCCCACATGCCGATGCCGCACTCCTCGCCCAGCTCGTCGCCGATGTTGGTCATGGCCTCGGCGATGTACAGGAAATGCTCGAAGAACTTGGTGGCGATGTCCTCGTAGACGTGGTTGTGCAGCGCCAGCTCCAGGGCGATGCGCATCAGGTTCAGACAGAACATGGCCATCCAGGCAGTGGCGTCGGACTGGTTGATGAACGCCCCGCCGGGCAGGGCTGCGCTGCGGTCGAAGACGCCGATATTGTCCAGGCCGAGGAAGCCGCCCTGAAAAATGTTCCGGCCCTGGGCATCCTTGCGGTTGACCCACCAGGTGAAGTTCAGCAGCAGCTTGTGGAAGACGCGCTCCAGGAAGGCCAGGTCGCCGCAATCGCCCCGGCGGCGACGATCGATCTGGAAGACGCGCCAGACCGCCCAGGCATGCACCGGCGGGTTGACGTCGCCGAAGTTCCATTCGTAAGCCGGCAGCTGGCCGTTGGGGTGCATGTACCATTCGCGCGTGAACAGCGACAGCTGATGCTTGGCGAATTCCGCGTCGATCAGCGCGAAGGGTAGCGTGTGGAAGGCCAGGTCCCAGGCGGCGTACCAGGGATACTCCCACTTATCGGGCATGGAGATGACGTTGGCGTTGTTGAGGTGCAGCCATTCGCGATTGCGACCCCGTTTGCGCTCCTTGGGCGGCACGGGCTGGGCCGGATCGCCCTTGAGCCATTCGGGGATGTCGTAGTAGTAAAATTGCTTGCTCCAGATCAGGCCGGCGAAGGCTTGTCGTTGCACCAGGCGGACATCGGCGTCGGCCAGCTCTGCTTGCAGGTCGGCATAGAAGACATCCGCTTCTTGCTTGCGCAACCGCATGATGTCAGCGAAAGGACCGAAAGGCTCGCGTTGCGCCAGGTTGGTCAGCCGTAAACGAATGACCGTCGAACCGCGCGCGGGCACGACGACGGAATAATGCGCCGTGGCCTTGGTGCCGGTCTGGCGCGGATTGACCGCGTCTCGGTTGCCGTGGACCAGGTATTCGTGGAACGCATCCTTGAAGTAGCCGTGCGCTTCCGGATTGCCGAAGAGCTTGGGCGTATTGGTCTCGTTGTCGCAGAACAGCAGGGCGGGCTTACCCTCGGCGTACAGGAAGAACCTGCCCAGTTCGTGATGGCGGGCCTCGATCGCGCCGTCCTCGGCAATGTGCATGACCGGCTTCGGTACGTCGGTCTTCCACGACCAGATGTTGCGGAACCAGAGTTGCGGCAGCAGGTGCAGCGGGGCCGCGTCCGGACCGCGATTGTGGGCCGTCACCTGCATCAGCAAGTCGTTGGAGCCAGCCTTGGCATACTCGACGAAGACGTCGAAATAGCGGTCGTCGTCGAAGATGCCAGTGTCGAGCAGTTCGAATTCGGGCTGCTGGCGGTCGCGCCGCTGGTTCTCCTCGATCAGCCGGGCGTAGGGGAACTCGCGCTGCGGATACTTGTAGAGCATCCGCAGCCAGGATTGCGTCGGCGTGGCGTCGAGGTAGTAATAAAGCTCCTTCACATCCTCGCCGTGGTTGCCCTGGTGGTTGTTCAGGCCATAGAAGCGTTCCTTCAGGATGGGATCGCGGCCATTCCAGAGGGCCAGGGCCAGGCAGAGATACTGTTCCTCGTCACTGATGCCGGCGATGCCATCCTCGCCCCAGCGGTAAGCCCGGCTGCGCGCGTGCTCGTGCGGGAAGTAGTTCCAGGCATGGCCCTCGGGGCTGTAGTCCTCGCGGACGGTGCCCCACTGGCGGTCGCTGAGGTACGGCCCCCAGCGCTTCCAGGCATGTTGTCCCAAGCGATCTTCTTCCAGTCGCCGTTTTTCCGGATTCGCTGCCGCCACGCCACGACCCTTTGCTACAGTGATGACCCCGTGAAGCTCATGGAGAAATTATCGTACAACGCCGGAGGTCGCGATGCCCGAATCGTTTCGCAAAGTCGCGCTGGTGACGGGCAGCGGCGCGCGGCGCATTGGCTGGCACGTCGCCGAGGCGCTGGCCGAACGCGGCTACGCGCTGGCCATTCACTATCGCAGTTCCGCCACGGAAGCGGCTGAAACTGTCCAGCTGCTGCAAGCGCGCGGCAGCGAGGCAGCCGCGTTCCAGGCCGATTTGACCGATGAACGGGCGGCTCAGTCGTTGATTCAGCAGACGTTGGCCCGCTTCGGCCGGCTCGATGTGCTGGTCAACTGCGCTGCTGCCTGGCAGAGCAAGCGGCTCGAAGACGTGACGGCGGCCGATGTGCGCTATTACTTCGAGACCAACACGCTGAGCACGTTCGTGTGCAGCCAGCAAGCCGGGTTGGCGATGGTGAAGCAGCCCGAAGGCGGCTGCATCATCACCCTGGGCGACTGGGCGGTCGAACGGCCTTATTTGAACTACTCCGCGTATTTTCCGTCGAAAGGGGCGATACCCACGCTGACGCGCACGCTGGCGGTCGAGCTGGGCACCCGCAATCCAGCAGTGCGGGTCAACTGCATCCTGCCTGGGCCGGTAATGCTGCCGGCCGATCTGCCGGCGGCCGAGCGCCAGGAAGCGATCGACGCCACGCTCGTCCAGCGCGAGGGCAGTCCACGGCATGTCGCTCAGGCGGTATTGTTCCTCGTCGAGAACGAGTTCGTCACGGGCGTGTGCTTGCCGGTGGACGGCGGCCGGACGATTTACGCGCCAGGGTAGCTGCTTGCGGCTTGGCCCGCCGCCCCTATGATAATTCCGATTTGCTTCGATCGGCACACACCACGGGGATACCAATGATCCGCATCGGCATCGTCGGCGTCGGGTTCATGGGCTGGATTCACTGGCTGGGCGCGAAGAAGCTGAAGGGCGCCAAGGTGACGGCGATTTGCAGCCGTGACCCGAAAAAGCGGGCCGGCGACTGGCGGAGCATCCGGGGCAACTTCGGCCCGCCCGGCGAACAGGTGGACCTGTCGAAGATCGAGGCCTACGAGACGCTGGAGGAACTGCTCGAAGATCCCGACATCGACCTGGTGGATATTTGCAATCCGACCGATCTGCACCCGGAGACGGCCATTGCCGCCTTGCATGCCGGCAAGCATGTGCTGGTCGAGAAAGCCATTGCCCTGAACGCGAAGGATGCCGACTCGATGCTCGGCGCCGCCCGGAAGAGCGGTAAGCTGCTGATGGTGGCCCATGTGCTGCCCTTCGTGCCGGAATACGCCTTCGCCGCCGAGGCGGTGCGCGGCGGCAAGTACGGCAAGCTGCTGGCGGCGACCTTTCAGCGGATCATCTCCAAGCCGGACTGGTCGGCCGAGATTGGCGACGCCGGCAAGACCGGCGGCCCCGCCGTCGATCTGCACATCCACGACACGCACTTTATCGGCCTGCTTTGCGGCGTGCCCAAGGAAGTGTTTTCGACCGGCGTCGTCGAGCGCGGCACGGTGGTCCACGTCACCACGCAGTATCTCTACGGCAAGAACGGGCCGAGCATCGCCTGCACCAGCGGCGCGCTGACCATGAAGGGCCGACCCTTCATTCATTCGTTTGAAATCTTCCTGGAAAAAGCGACGCTGATCTTTCCGGGCACGTCGCCCTTGAAGGTGCTGCTGGCGAATGGCCGCATCCTCGAACCGAAGCTGAAGGGCGGCGGCGACCCGACGGCGACCTTCACCACGGAGCTGCAAACGGCGGTCAACGGCGTGGTCGCGGGCAAGGAACCGGACTTGCTGAGCGCCCAGCTGGCGCGGGACGCTCTGGTGCTCTGTCACAAGGAGATCGAATCGGTGAAGACGGGGAAAGCGGTCGGCATTTAGCCCAACTTCATGCCGTGGGCGTCAATTGCCGAAGCAGGTCGCGAACACCAGGATGAAGCCCGAGCAGAACAGCACGACGAGCAGTGCCGCGATGGTAAGCGAGCCGGCAATCGCGCCGCCGATCTTGAAGCCCAGGTTGCGGCTGACGCTGGTCAGCACGATGCCGACCGCGACCAGCAGCAGCAGGACGACTTCAGCGCCCACGCCGGCCATGCCGATTTCGGAGATTTCACTCGCCTTCTTGGCGGACTTCGGCCCTTGCACGGACGAGAAGGTGCCCAGAAAGATCGCAACGGCCCCGAGCAATCCCAGGGTGACCAGCCCGACGCCGATCAGGCCGGTGTCGATGCGGACGTCGGCGTCGGCGACCTTGGCCGACCTGGAAGGGCCGCGCACGGGCGACATCGACGAGTTGCAGTAGGGACAGAAGCGCCAGGTGAGTTCGAGCGCTTTCCCGCAATCCGGGCAGCTGGCGCCGGCGGTGGATGAAACTGGCTCGCGGCGGGCCGCGCCCGCTGTCGGGTTCTCGACC
>JAGVLI010000231.1 GCA_020054355.1 Planctomycetales bacterium
GGCCGCCCGGCGCTCGCGGTCTTCCAGCGTCGGTTCCGGGTCGTCGTCGTCGTGGTAGTGCGGGTCTTCGTACTCTTGCAAGTGCGGCTTCGCGGGCCGCGGGGCTTCTTCAAGATGGTCCATGGTGCGTTCTCATCGAAGCGCGGACCTGAGTCCGCAGTCCCATGTGAATTCCAGTCGGTGAACCATGTGCGTGAGCAGGCGTTTCCGGGATTATATTCCCGGTCTCGGGGTAAGTACGCGCAATTTTCGACAAAATTACGAGTTGCGGTAGATGCGCGAAGTGTGCGGTCAATCCGGCCGATTTCAGGGCTGACGTGGGGCGGCGCTTGAAGTAAATAGCTGATCGCTATCAGCTGTCAGCTGTCAGCTAGTCATTTATTTCGCGGCCCATTTTCAAGCCAGCGCGGAACCACGAGCGGTCAATCCGGCTGCGGTTTCGCGATGCCTGTCGCCTTGAACTCCTTGAGCCGTTTGGCGACCTCTTGCTGGCCGGGATCGTCGGCTGCGATCCGCTCGTAGAGCACCAGCGCCCGCTCCGGCCGCTGCATGGCCTCGTAAAGCAGGCCCAGTTCGATCAGCGCCCGCTGATTGCGCGGGTCCAACTCCAGGGCCTGCTGCAAGCGCGCCTGGGCTTGCGGCAAGTCGCCCGCTTGATGCAAAAACCAGCCATCCAGGGCGAAGGCATTGGCGTTCTTCGGTTCCGCCTGCAGCCAGTCCTGCGCCGACCGTTCGGCTTCGGCGCGCCGGCCCATTTGCAGCAGCAAGGCCGCCCGCGCGAAACGACAGGGCACATGATTGGCATCGTGCTTCAGGCAGTCGTTATAATAGCGTTCGGCTTGCTGCAAGTTGCCCTGGCGATGGCAGCATTCGCCCAGGTTGTAGAGCAGTCCGGCGTCGTCCGGCTTCAGGGCCAGCGCTGCCTGAAAGGTCTCCTGGGCTTCCGGATACGCGCCGTGAGCGAACAGATGCACACCGTCCGCGTTGTATTCGTGGACGCGCTCGTCGCGGGGCGCGTTGCACCCCGCCAGGCAGCAGCCCAGCACGGCCAGCGGATAGAGATAGCGCATGAGAGATTCTCCCCGGTCTCGGACGATAGCCGGGCCGCCATAAAATGGAAGTCGAATTCGCCGTCGCCTAACCAGCGGTATCTCTCCGAGTTGCGCAGCCATCGCCGCTTGACGCGAAGAAACCCGGCTCCCTTGCCGGGGTTGGATAGAATGAGAGCGCTCGTGGGTCACGATTCCAATCGTGACAACCCAGGAAGACCCTCACGATCGGCATCGTAACCCACGGCCAATTCGCAATTGCCAATAGAAGGTGCAAGCCATGACCGACCGAGCCATCCTGATTGCCCTGGCATGCCTGGGATTCACCAGTTTCGGCAGTGCCGCGGAGAATGTTCCCGCCGCCAAGCAATACGAGGTCCAGACCCTCAAGGACCTCGCTTACCACGAAGGCGATGACGCCGACCCGATCAAGCACAAGCTCGACCTGTACGTGCCGAAGGATGCCAAGGACTATCCAACCGTCGTCTTCGTCCACGGCGGGGCCTGGGTGTTCGGCGACAAGAGCCAGCTGGGCATCTACAGCAGCATCGGCAAGAGCCTGGCCCGCCAGGGCATCGCCGCCGCCGTCGTCAACTATCGGCTGTCGCCCAAGGTTCAGCATCCCGAGCACGTCAAGGACGTGGCCCGCGCCTTCGCCTGGACCCATCAGAACATCGCCAAGCACGGCGGCAACGCCGAAAAACTCTTCGTCTGCGGGCATTCCGCCGGCGGCCATCTGACGGCGCTGCTGGCCTCGGACGAGACATACTTGAAGGCGCACAACCTGTCGCTGAAGTGCATCAAGGGCGCTGTGCCGATGAGCGGCGTCTACCTCATCGGCGAGGGCTTTCTGCCCCAGGTTTTCGGCAAGGACGCGGAGAAAGCGAAGCTGGCTTCCCCGCTAGCCCACGTCAAGGCGGACCTGCCGCCCTTCCTGATTATCCACGCCGACAAGGACATGCCGCTCTGCGACAAGATGTCCGCCACGTTCTGCAATGCCCTCAAGGACAAGCAATGCACGGCGGAACTCTGCGAGGTCAAGGACCGCAACCACATGTCGATCATCATGAGCTTTTCCAAGGAGAGCGACCCAGCGATGCAAGCGCTGGTGTCGTTCGTTCGCAAGCAATCCGAGAAATGAATCGTGATTAGCCGCGAGCCGAAGGCGAGCGCTTTTTCCGCTCCTCCCACCGGCCGGCTGGCCCCATCGCCGACCGGGGCGCAGCATGTCGGCAACGCCCGCACTTACCTGATCGCCTGGCTGGCAGCCCGGCAGGCCAGCGGCCGAGTGGTCCTGCGCATCGAGGACATCGACTCGCCGCGAGTCAAGGCAGGCGCTTTCGAGCAAACCTGCGAAGACCTGCGCTGGCTCGGACTGGACTGGGATGAAGGGCCGATCATCCAAACCCAGCGTCTGCCGTTTCATCAGGCGGCTTTCGAGCGGCTGCGGAGCCAGGAACTGGTTTATCCCTGCACCTGCACGCGCGGCGACATCGAACGCGCCGCCAGCGCGCCGCATCTCGACCACGAAGGGCCGCGTTATCCCGGCACCTGCGCCCACCGCCGTGTCGCTGACGCTGCACTAATGGGCGTTCGGCCCGCCTGGCGGTTTCACATCCCTGCCGACACCCCTAGCTTCCATGATGCCTTTCTGGGCGCGCAGCACTTGGACCTGCATGCCGTGGGTGGCGACTTCGTGGTCTGGAAATTCGCGGACACCCCAGCTTACCAGCTCGCCGTGGTAGTCGATGACGCCGCCCAGGGCGTAACCCAGGTAATCCGCGGCGACGACCTCGTGACTTCGACTCCCCGACAGTTGCTGCTTTACAGCGCGCTAAGCCTGCAACCACCCTCCTTTTGCCATGTGCCGCTGGTCGTCGGACCCGATGGCCGTCGCCTGGCCAAACGCCACGGCGATACGCGCCTCTCCGCACTGCGAGAACAGGGCGTGCGGCCCGAAGCGCTCCTCGGCCTGCTCGCCTGGTCCTGCGGCTGGTTGCGCGCCGTCGAGCCGATCTCCGCGCGGGAATTGTTGCCGCTCTTTCGCCTGGATACCATTCCTCGCCAGCCCTTCGTCCTGGAACCTGCCCTGCTGCGGGGCATTGGGTATTCCGGGTGAGCCGCGCTTCCGGATTGCAATTGCCTTTCTCCGCCGACATCGGTTATCGCACGCCGTTCGTCGGATCGTGGGCCGCCGGGCCAATTCGTAGGGTCCGCTGTGCGGACCATTGAATGGCCTGATTCGTGACGGCTCATGGTCCGCACAGCGGACCCTACGATCCGCAATCGCTGGACATCTGGAGAGACAGATAAATGCAGCGCCACGAATTCAACGATCCCCGTCATCATTTCGCTCACCTGGCGGGCGTATTCGGCATGTTGTCGGGCCTGCTGCTGGCACCGCCATCGGCTTCCGCCCAGCTGCACTTTGCCGAGCCTGCCGTGAATGCCGGCACGGTACTCGCGGGCAAGCCCCTGTCGGGCCAGTTCGAGTTCCACAACGCCGGAGCGCAGCCCATCCAGTTCATCGACGCCAAGCCGAGCTGCGCCTGCTTGAAGCCCCAGCTGCCCCAGCAGCCAGTGCCGCCGGGCGGCAAGGGCACGATCGAAATGGCGGTCAACACCTTGGGCCAGCCCGCCGGCCCGTCCGCGTGGGCCGCGCGCATCCAGTATCGCCAGGGCGACCGCACGGCCGAATGCACGCTGGTCCTCAAGGCAGACTTGATCGCCGAGGTCAGCTGCGAACCGGCTGCCCTGCAGCTGCTGGCCAGCCAGACCTTGCAAGCGCAAGTCATCATCAAGGACACTCGCCCGCAGCCCTTCGCCATTCGTTCGGTGCAAACGACTTCCCCGCATCTGAAGGCCGTCGCCAAATCGCCGGACGCAACGAACAGCGGCACCCGCTGGGCCATCCGCATCGAAGTGACGGATGATTATCCCGACGGCCGGCGCGAGGAGATCGTCAGCATTCACACCGACGACCAGGTCTACCGCGAATTGAAAGTGCCCGTGACCATCGTGAAGACCTCCCGGCAGCGCGTCTCGGCCACGCCGGCGGAAGTGAAGCTGGAAGCCGTCCCCGGCCAGGCGGCCGCCAAGGTCGTGCTGCTCCGCGATGCCGACGGCCAGTCCGTCGTGATCGACAGCGTAACCGCCGACAACCCGGTGGTCTCGTGCAGCTGGGCATCGGGGCCGGGAAGCATGGCCACCCTGAAAGTGCGCTGCGCCTCGGTGTCCGCGTCAGCTGACGTCTTGCGGACCACCCTGCGCATCCAGGTCAAGGAGCCGGTTGCGCAGACCTTGACCGTGCCGGTGGAGGTCCGTGCCCTGCCGGTGATTGCGGTTCCCTGACCGCAAAATCCGCAAGACTGGCAGCCTCGACCGTCGCACGCTCGAACTTGAGATTGAATTGCTAATGTTCGCCGTTTCCACCTTGATTCGCCGAATCACCGGGATATAGTTGGTGGTGGCTTGTGGGTGAAAGTGGGTAACAGTGGGAGCCTGGCCCGAATCAGGGCCACGAAGTGGTCGCCATGCTCCTCACCGGAACTTACCCTCGCACCCTGGATGACAAGAAGCGTCTGACGTTCCCGAAGCGTGTCCGCGAATTGCTCGGCGACCCGGAAACCTTGTACGTCACGCCCGGTCCCGATCAGAGCCTCTGGCTGTACACGCAAGCGGGACTGGAGCAATTGTCGGCGAAGCTAGACCAGACGCCGGCCACGGACGCCGAAGCCCGCGTCTTTCGCCGCCTGTACTTCGCCCAGACCGAAGCGGTCGATGTGGACCGCACCGGAAGAATCCTGATTCCGGACCGGCTGATGCAGTTCGCCGGCCTGGGGCACGAAGCGGTCCTGATCGGCGTGCGGGACCATCTGGAACTCTGGGACGCCAACCGCTGGCAGCAATACCTGAACCAGCACGCGCCCCAGTTCGACGCCGTCGCCGAAAAGGCGTTTCACGCAAAAAGCTGAATGAGCGCCCGTGGCGGTCGGCAAGCCAGAGAGGTTGCGGTTCAAGGGATCCAGTGCCGCAAATGGTTAGCAGCCACTAACCCTTATTGATTCTCATTGAGACTGGCACGGGGGTGTCAGTGATATGAAATGAAACGAAACGGCGGCGGTGAGCCGCAAGTAGGGAACGGAATCACGACACCGAAACGGGGCCGAGTGGACCGGCGGACATGAGCAGATGACTGCCGGACCCGAGACCGCTGCCCGATCCTCCCAGCTTGGGACGCGGTCTTTCGCAAGGCCCCAGACAACCCCAGGCCCGGCTCCTCCGGGAACCGGGCCTGGGTGGAACCAGAAGAAGTGAGCTTGCTTGAGGACAGAGAAGAAGGCCCCTCAATCAATCACTTCCCGACACCTGAGCAAGTCCGATGAACGGCCCCGCCGCCGGCCAACCCCGGCATGTTCCGGTACTGCCGGCCGAGGTGCTGCACTATCTGTCGCCCGCACCCGGACAGCTCGTCGTCGATGCCACCGTCGGCGTCGGCGGCCATTCGTTGCTCCTCGCTTCGCACCTGGGACCGGAAGGCCGACTGCTCGCGCTCGATCAGGATTCGGCCATGCTGGCCGTCGCCCGCTCCCGGCTGCAGGGCTTGCCGGTCCAACTCGTGCCGAGCAACTTCGATCAGCTCCGACAAGTCCTCGACGAGCAGGGCATCGACCGCGTCGATGCGGTCCTGGCCTACCTCGGCGTCTGTTCGGATCAGCTCAACGAGGCGGGGCGCGGCTTCAGCTTTCAGCAGGCCGGGCCGCTCGACATGCGGATGGACCCGGAGAGCGGCGAACCGGCCAGCGCCTTGCTGAAACGGCTCAGCGAACGCGACCTCGCCGATGTGATCTATCGCTTCGGCGAGGAACGCTTCAGCCGGCGGATCGCCCGGAAGATCGTGGAAACGCGCCGCGAGACGCCGCTGGCAACCACGGAGCAACTGGCTGAGCTAGTACGGCGCTGTGTGCCCCGGCCGAAGAGCTATCGGCCGACCATCGATCCGGCAACGCGCGTCTTCCAGGCATTGCGGATCGCCGTCAACGATGAGTTGTCCGCCCTGGAAGGTCTGCTGGCTGCCTTGCCCAGATGCCTGAAGCCGGGCGGCCGGGCGGTGCTTATCAGCTTCCATTCGCTGGAGGATCGCCGCGTCAAGCAAGCCTTCGCGGATCGGGAGCGCTGGCAGGTGTTGACGAAAAAGCCGGTCGTTGCCGCGGAAGAGGAAGTCCGCGACAATCCCCGGTCGCGCAGCGCCAAGCTGCGAGCCGCGATTTATCGACCCGTCGTTTAGCCGCGAGCCAGCGGCGAGCGTTCGTTCAAGGAGGAACCCATGCGCAAGTCTCACTGCGCCTGTTTACTGCTCGGTCTGCTGCTCGGCATGCCCTTGGGCGTCGGCCTGGTCGTCATGCACATGAAGTATGGCCAGGGGCCGATCGTCGCGATGGACACATCGCCCGAAGCCGTGCGGGAAACGGTCCTCGAAGAACCCAAGCCCGATGGCGCGCCGCTCGACGACGACGGCTGAGCCACCGCCGACCCCGCTCAGCCGACCGACGACGGCAGCCAGTTGGGCCTGGAGCCGGTCGGCTCCGTCCAGGTCACGGTCGTGCAGCACACCCCGCCAAGCGCGGGCTGCGACGACAAAGGCCATCAGCTGGCCCAAGCCCCTTCCGAAGACGAAGCCAGCCGGCGGGAGAGCTGCGAACGCCGGATGCTGCAACACGTCCTGCAACATGCCCGGGCAGCCGCTCGGCAACATCTGTTGCAACAAGCCCAGGCGGAAGCCTCCGAAGCGTCTACAGAAACAGGCCAGCCGACCGAGCTTGCCCAACCGGAAGCACCGGAACCGTTGCCGATGCCGACGGCCGAGCCGGAAGCGGCGGTGAGTCCGCCTCCCGATGAGCGGTATTCCGCCCCACCCGCCTATCCCAAGCAACTGCTGAATGTTCCCAGCGAACCGCCGGCGCCGCACCAACCATCTCCCGCCGAGGACTTCCATAACGCTATCCGCGGACTGGCCACGCCTGGCCGGAAGCTCTGCACCGGCGCGTACCAGGCCGCGCTCCGGGAAGACCGGAAGCTCCAACTGCCCGCCGAGGTTTGCGATATGCTCGTCGGCGGCCTGCCGCAAACGCTCTACCTGGTGCCGTTGGAACAGCGCGTCCGCCTCTACACGCCGCGCGGCCTGAAGCACATGCTCCAGGCGTTGCAGGCGTCGGGATTCTGGGGCAAGACCAGCCCGCACGAGCAGGCCGTGCTGCTGAGTTGCATCCGCCGCGTCGAAGTGTCCGAGGACGGCAAGCTGAAGATTCCCGCCGAGCTGGCGAGGTTCGGCGGCCTGAATAACAAGGTCGTGCTGGTCGGCGTTTACGACCACGTGGAACTCTGGGACGCCGACGCCTGGCGCGAAGCTGTGACTGACGTGCTGCCCGACGCGGAAGCGCTTGCCCTGCCAGCTGACGAGGATGGCGAAACTGTAACGGAAGTCCAGGACAACTAGCGGCCAATCGGCGGTCGGCCGGCATGGCTCGGGTTGACGCCGGCCCGATTTCGTGAAGATATTAAAGTGACAAGCCAAGATGACCGACACGGCGCCCAACGCCTTGCCGGCATCGACTCCGGAAAGGGAGCAGGGAAGATGTCCCACGAAACCAAGATCGGTGTGCTGGTGTCCTGCTCGTTCGTCTGCATGGTCGGCGCGGTCATCTACCTGCGCATGCACGACCCAGCCGCCTTGAGCCAACCCC
>JAGVLI010000106.1 GCA_020054355.1 Planctomycetales bacterium
GCAAGGGCCGGTTCAAGGACAGCGGCAAGGACTTTGGCGGCGTCAAGTTCGTCAAGAATCGCTCCGACGTCGGCCCGATCACTGCCGTCATGCTCAAGTATCCGCTCGTCACCAAGCAGACCGGTGAGGAAGGCCAGCCCGTTTCCAAGGTGCTGGTCCAGGCGGCGGCCGACATTGCCCGCGAGGTCTACGTGGGTATGGTGCTTGACCGTGCCCTCGGCAAGCCGATCTTGATGGCCTGCGCGGAAGGCGGGGTCGATATCGAGGAAGTGGCTGCCCGCAGCCCGGAGAAAATACTGAAAGCTGCCGTCGATCCGAGCGTCGGCTTGCTGCCGTTCCAGGCCCGGCGGCTCTCCTACGAACTGGAATTCACCGCCGAGCAAGCGCCGAAGGCCGAAGCGATCATGACGGCCCTGAGCCGGGTCTTTCTGGACAAGGATTGCGCCCTCGCCGAGATCAATCCGCTGGTAGTGACGCCGACCGGCGACGTGATCGCGCTCGACGCCAAGATGAGCTTCGACGACAACGCTTCATTCCGCCACCCGGAGATCGAGAAGCTCCGCGACGAGACCGAGGAGAACCCGGCCGAGTTGCGGGCGGCGAAATCCGGCCTGACCTACATCAGTCTGACGGGCAACATCGGCTGCCTGGTCAACGGCGCGGGCCTGGCGATGGCCACCATGGACATCATCAAGTACCACGGCGGCGAGCCGGCCAACTTCCTCGACGTCGGCGGCGGCGCCAACAAAGAGCAGGTGACGGAAGCGTTTCGCATCATCCTGTCGGACCCGTCGGTCAAAGCGGTGCTGGTGAACATCTTCGGCGGCATCATGAAGTGCGATACGATCGCGGGCGCGGTGATCGCGGCCTTTCAGGAAGTGAAGCCCAAGGTGCCGTTCGTGGTGCGGCTGGAAGGCACAAACGTCGAGTTAGCCCGGAAAATGCTCGCCGACAGCGGCTTGAACCTGCAGACCGCGAACGGCTTGACCGAAGCGGCGAAGAAGGTGGTGGCGGCGGCTCACTGATACAATGGTGCTGGAGGCGAACCATGATTACCCAACCCTTCACCGTCGATGCCATTTTCGAGGGCGGCGTTTTGCGCCCCGTGCAACCGCTGCCGTTGAGCGAACACCAACGCGTTTCCGTGACCGTCCAAGTGGCGGGAGCCGTGACGGAATGGCCCGCCGATGCCGCGGCGATTTACCGGGAAATCGCGGACGAGGATCGTCGTCTGGCTGCGGCCATGTGGGACTCGGTCAAGGAGACCTGGCCCCAGGGAGGATCGCACCAGTGAGCGCCCCGCCCGCGCCTCCGCCCAAGCGAGGGGAGGTCTACTGGTTGGACTTCGCGCCCGCCACGGGGCACGAGATGACCGGAGTCCACCCCTGCGTGGTGGTGCAGAACGACATCGGCAACCAGCTCAGCGCGTTGACCATTGTGGTTGCGGTCACCAGCAACCTCCGGGTTGCATCGCTGCCCATTGGCATTCTGCTCCCGGCAGGAGTGGGTGGTCTCCGGCAAGACTCCGTGGCGCACTGCGCCCATCTGTACACGGTTGACAAGGCTCGCTTGAACAAGAAGATGGGCGATCTCCCTCCTGGGAAAATGGTCGAACTCGATGGAGCCTTGGCCCGGTCGCTCGGCTTACGGCCGTGATCGTCGGCCTGAACCTGCAAACGGCGAACGGCTTGACCGAGGCGGCGAAGAAGGTGGTGGCGGCGGTGAAGTAGCGATTGGCTCGCGGCCGCGCATGGAGGAATCGTTTATGGCAACCGTCGAAACGACGCTCATGACCGCGGACCAGTTTTACGAGTGGGCGAACCGTCCGGAAAACCGCGACAGAAACTGCGAACTCGAACGAGGGAGGGTTGTCGAGATGTCCCGCCCAGGAAGGCGGCACGGCCTTGTTTGCGCGAACACATCGGCGATCTTGTGGCTCTATGTGCGCCAGCGAAAGAAAGGCTACGTTTGCTCCAACGACACCGGGGTCATTGTCGAACGCGATCCCGACACGGTACGCGGACCCGATGTAATGTTGTTCGACGATGCCGAGTCCGCGGAGTTAGTTGACACCAGGTACGGGACAACACCTCCGCTGCTTGCCGTCGAGGTGCTTTCGCCGAATGACACTTACGGCAGAGTGTTGATCCGAGTACACGAGCAGTTTGCCTTCGGAACGCGCCTGGTTTGGGTTCTGGACCCCGATGCGCGCGTTGTTGTGGTTCATTATCCGAACGGCAAGGACCGGGTCGTGCGCGAGCATGAAGAACTGGACGGCAACGACGTGTTGCCGGATTTCCGCTGCAAGGTGGCGGAGTTCTTTGCCTTGCCTGGCCAATAGACCGAGTTCCACCATGCCCACCGCTTTTGACCGCGACCAGGCCGTCACAGACCTTTACCAGGCCCTCGGCCACAAACCCTTGAACCGGACCTGGGCCAAGGCGGAAATCTTCATCGGGCTGGCCGTGGCGGGCGCAGGAATTCTCACCTGGCACGTCGCCATGCCGCAGGCCGTGACAGACTCCGATTTCTGGCTTCGTTTCGCCGCCCATTTGAGCCTGCTTGTTTTTGGCATCTATTTAGCCCTGGCAGGGCACCGCAGTCACCTTTACCAGTCAAACAACGAGTTGATCGCCTACCTTGTTGAAGAGATTCACAGCTTGAAAGAAAAGGTTGAACCAAGTGAGCATCCTCGTCGATAAGAACACGCGCGTGATTTTCCAGGGCCTCGGCAAAGTGGGCACCTTCCATGCCCAGCAGTGCCGCGATTACGGCACCCAGGTCGTAGGCGGCGTGGTGCCGGGCAAGGGCGGCACCGTCAAGGAGGGGTTTCCGCTGTTCAATACCGTCGCCGAGGCGGTGCGCAAGACCGGGGCGAACGCTTCAGCGGTCTTCGTCCCGCCGCCCGCCGCCGCCGATGCGATCCTGGAAGCGGCCGACGCCGGCATCGCGGTCATCATCGCCATCACCGAAGGCATTCCCGTGCTGGATATGGCCCGGACGATGCCCTTCGTCCGCGAGAAGGGCGTGCGCCTGGTCGGGCCGAACTGTCCTGGCGTCATCACGCCCGGCCAGTGCAAGATCGGCATCATGCCGGGGCATATCCACAAGCCCGGCTCGGTCGGCATCGTCAGCCGGTCCGGCACCTTGACCTACGAAGCGGCCTGGCAGCTGTGCGAGATCGGCCTGGGGCAATCGACCTGCGTCGGCATCGGCGGCGATCCGGTCAACGGCACCAACTTCATCGACGTACTCAAGCTCTTCAATGAAGACCCGCAGACGGAAGCGATCCTGATGATCGGCGAGATCGGCGGCACAGCCGAGGAGAAAGCGGCGGAGTTCATTCAAAAGCATGTGAAGAAGCCGGTCGCGGCCTTCATCGCCGGCCAGACCGCGCCGCCCGGCAAGCGCATGGGCCACGCGGGGGCCATCATCAGC
>JAGVLI010000371.1 GCA_020054355.1 Planctomycetales bacterium
CGCGAGCCTGCCGTTGACCTTGATCCGTCCCGCGACGATCCAGGCCTCGATCTGCCGGCGCGAGCCGACGCCACGGGCGGCGAGCAGTTTCTGGATTCGTTCACGCATGGGACGGCCGGTGGCGGCGAAGCCGCACCGGTTCAGTTCGCCGCGTCGGCGTCGTTCGCGGCCGCGAGGTCGGCCGCGGTGGCCTGTACCGTGGCGGGTCCGTCGAACTCGAGCTGGATACCGACGTCGTCCATGTCCTTGAGCGCCGCCAGCGACGGCAGTTCGTCCAGCGACTTCAGCCCGAAGTAATCCAGGAATTCGCGGGTCGTGCCGAGCAGTTCCGGATGTCCCGGGACCTCGCGGTGCCCGACGACGCGGATCCAGCCGCGCTCGGTCAGCGTACGCACGATATTGGGATTGACCGTGACTCCGCGGACATCCTCGATTTCGGCGCGCGTGATCGGCTGGCGATAGGCAATGAGCGCCAGCGTCTCGAGCAGTGCGCGCGAATAGCGGCTGGGACGTTCCTGCCAGAGCTTCGACAGGCGCGCGGCGTAGGCGCTACGGACCTGCAGGCGCCAGCCGCTGGCGATCTCGACCAGTTCCATCGGCCGGCCATCGCAGTCACGGGCGAGTTCCGCCAGCGTCTTGCGGACGTCCACTGCATCCGGCCGTTCGAACTCGTCGAACATCTCGCGCAACTGCTCGACGTTCAGCGGCTGTCCGTACGCCAGCAGTGCCGCTTCGATGGTGCTTTTCAGCTGATCGTTGTTCATGCGAAACCCACCCGTCAGGCGGTCGTGATCTCGACGTCTTCCAGCACTGCCGCATTCGGATCGCGCTCGGCGCGGCGCACATGCAGCGGCCGATAGGGCTCGGCCTGCACGATATCGACGAGCTGTTCGCGCAGCAGTTCGAGCAGCGCGGCAAACGTCACCGTCACGCCCATGCGCCCCTCCTCCGGACGGAACAGGCGCACGAACTCGACCAGGCCGGTGCCGTCGAGCATCGCGAGGACATCCGACATCCGCTGCCGCACGGACAGGGTCTCGCGCCGCACGTGCAGGCTGGCAAACATCGTGGCGCGCTGGACCACCTCCTTGAACGCCACCAGCATCTCCTGGAGCGCGACCTCCGGCAGCAGGCGCAGCACCTGCCGGTGGATCAGTTCTGCCGCGGCCTGGTGAACGTCGCGCTCGAGGCGTGGCAGCCGGTCGATGTCCTCGGCCGCTTGCTTGTAGCGCTCGTATTCCTGGAGGCGGCGCACCAGCTCGGCGCGCGGATCCTCTTCTTCCTGGCTCCCGTCCGAGCTGCGCGGCAGCAGCATCCGCGACTTGATTTCGGCGAGCATCGCGGCCATCAGCAGGTATTCGCCGGCGAGCTCGAGGTCGAGCTCCTGCATCAACTGGATGTATTCCATGTACTGGCGCGTGATGTCCGCAATCGGGATGTCCAGTACGTCAATGTTCTGGCGCCGGATCAGGTACAGCAGCAGGTCCAGCGGGCCTTCGAACGCCTCGAGGAACACCTCGAGCGCCTGCGGCGGGATGTAGAGATCGCGCGGCATTTCCGTGACCGGCTCGCCCTCGACGATGGCGAACGGCATCTCGCCCTGCTGCGGCGGCGGCTCGACGGTGCTGGAGTCGGCACCGGTTGCGGCGTCGATGTCTGCAGCTTCGTTCACCGGTACTCCAGGCCCACGGCGGCACGGACCTCGTCCATTGTGGCACGGGCCGCGTCGCGTGCGCGCTCGCAGCCTTCGGACACGATGCTCTGAACCAGGTCCGGATTCTCCTCGTACTCCCTGGCGCGCTGGCGAATGGCTTCGAGTTCGATGAGCACCGACTCGATCAGCGGCTTCTTGCACTCGAGGCAACCAATGCCCGCCGAACGGCAGCCCTTCTGGACCCAGGCCTTCGTTTCTTCGTTCGAATAGATCTTGTGCAGGTCCCAGACCGGGCACTTGTCCGGGTCGCCCGGATCGCTGCGCCGGACGCGCGCGGGATCGGTCTGCATCGCACGCAGTTTTTTCTGCACGCTCTCCGGGTCCTCGCGCAGGCCGATCGTGTTGCTGTAGGATTTCGACATCTTTCGCCCGTCGAGGCCCGGGACTTTCGGCGACCTGGTCAGGAGCGCCGCAGGCTCGGGGAGGATCGAGCGGCCACCGCCCTCCAGGTAGCCCAGCAGGCGTTCGCGATCCGCAACCGTGAGGCGCGCGCCGGACTCGATCATGGCGCGGGCCTCTGCCAGCGCATCGGCATTGCCCTGCTCCTGGTATTGCCGGCGAAGTTCCGCGTACAGCGCGGCATTGCGGCTGCCGAGCCGCTTGACGGCCGTCTCGACGCGCGCCCCGAAGTCCTTCTCGCGGCCGTAGATGTGATTGAACCGGCGCGCGATTTCCCGCGTGATTTCAACATGCGCGACCTGATCCTCGCCGACCGGCACGAACTCCGGCCGGTACATCAGGATGTCGGCGCTCTGCAGCAGCGGGTAGCCGAGGAATCCGTAGGTGCCGAGGTCCCGGTCCTTGAGTTGCTCGATCTGGTCCTTGTAGGTCGGCACGCGCTCGAGCCACGAAACCGGCGTCACCATCGAAAGGATCAGGTGCAGCTCAGCGTGTTCCGGGATGCGCGACTGGATGAAGATCGTGCAGGCGCTCGGGTTCAGCCCGGCGCCGAGCCAGTCGATGAGCACTTCGTGGGCATTGGCCTTGAAGGCGGTGGTGTCTTCGTAGCCGGTCGTCAGAGCGTGCCAGTCGGCCACGAAGAAATAGCATTCGTACCGGTACTGGAGTTCGATCCAGTTCGCCAGGGCCCCGTGGTAGTTGCCCAGGTGCAGCTGGCCGGTCGGCCGCATGCCGGAGACAACGCGTCGGTTCTGACCGGGGTTGGCTGCCATGGCAGTGCTCCTAGCCACCCTGCAGACGGAAGATCGTAACCAGCAGGCCCTGCAGAAAGCCGATCGGGCCGCTGACCAGCGGCGCCAGCAGCCCGGTCGCGACCAGGCCCAGGACGATGAACAGGCCGAAAGGCGCAACGGCTTCGAGCATCGAACTGGCCGCTCCGCGGGGCAGCAGGTTGGTCAGCAGCTGGCCGCCGTCCAGCGGCGGTATGGGCAGCATGTTGAATACGGCGAGCAGCACATTGATGAAGATGCCGACCGCGGCCATCGATTGCAGCCACTGGCCGGCAATCCCGAAGTCCATTTGCTGGCCGACCATCATCAGGAAGGCCCAGGCAATCGCCATCGCCAGATTGGCGGCCGGGCCGGCCGCCGATACCCAGACCATATTGCCGCGGGGATTGCGCATGTATCGCGGGTTGACCGGCACCGGCTTGGCCCAGCCGAACAGGAAGCCGCCGAGCCACAACAGCAATATCGGCACGAGCACGGTGCCGACCGGATCGATGTGGCGGATCGGGTTCAGGCTCAGCCGGCCCTGGGCTTCGGCGGTGCGGTCGCCAAAGTACCTCGCCACCCAGCCGTGGGCGACTTCATGCAGGGTGATTGCAAACACGATGGGAATGGCGCCAATCGAAAGGTTCCTGAGTAACGAGGCCAGGTCCATGTACCGTCCCGATGGGGCCCCGAGCCAATCCCCGGGAATTGCCGGGGATTATACGATGCGTGACACGGTGCTGCCGGTCATTGGAACGGGCGCGGATCGCCCTTGCCGGCCCGCAAGAGCTTCGGCGCGCTGCCCGAGAGATCCACGATCGTGCTCGGCTCCAGCCCGCAGTTGCCTGCGTCCAGGATCAGATCCACCGCATGGCCGATCCGGCCCTCGATCTCGCGGGCATCGGTCATCGGTGTCTCGTCCCCCGGCAACTGCAGGGTCGTGCTCATCAGCGGCTCAGCAAACTCCTCGAGCAGCGCCTGGACGACGGCGTGATCGGGCACGCGAATGCCGACGGTGCGGCGCCGCTCTTCCAGCAGCCTGCGCGGCACTTCCCGCGTCGCGCGCAGCACAAAGGTGTACGGGCCCGGCGTAAAGGCCTTCAGCAGGCGGTATTGCCAGTTGTCCACGCGCGCAAACCGGGCGATTTCCGACAGGTCGCAGCAGATGACGGTGAAGAAATGCCGCTTGCCGGCCTGGCGGATGTGCTGGATGCGCTCCATCGCATTCTTGGCGCCGATCGCACAGCCGAGCGCGTAACAGGAATCGGTCGGGTAGACGATGACGCCGCCAGCGCGCAGGCAATCGGAAGCGCTGCGCAGGAAGCGGGCCTGCGGCGTCGTCGGATGCAACTCCAGGCGCTCGGCCATGGTCCATTATGTACCGGGGGCGCAGCCGGGCCGCTTCCGCTATCATTGGCGCCCCTCAACACGGTTCCGCGCATGCAGCTGCTGTTCGATTTCCTGCCGGTTATCGCGTTTTTCGTTGCCTACAAGCTTGCCAACATCTACGTCGCGACCCTCGTAATCATCGTCGCGACCGTGCTGCAGGTTTCCATCCATTGGCTGCGGACCCGGCGCGTCAACCCGATGCACCTCGTTTCGGCGGGACTCGTGCTCGTGTTCGGCGGACTGACGCTGGCGATCCGCGACGCCGCTTTCATCATGTGGAAGCCGACCGTCGTGAACTGGCTGTTCGCGGCAGCGTTTCTCTTCAGCCTCCTGCCCCGCTTCGGCGGGCGCCCGCTGGTGCAGCGCCTGATGACCACGAGCGAGGCAGAGTTCAACCTGAGCCCGGAGCTCTGGCGCCGCCTCAACTGGATGTGGATCGCGTTCTTCGTCGTGATGGGCGCGGTCAACATTGCCGTGTTCCACTATTTCGACGAGGAGACCTGGGTCAACTTCAAGCTGTTCGGAATGCTGGGGCTGACGCTGGCATTCGTCGTGATACAGGGGTTCTGGATTGCGGCACAGGCACGCCACGATGGCTCGCCCGTCAGTTGACCGGATCCGGTCGAGGCTCGAATCGGCCTTCGCGGCGGCGCAGGTCTTCGTGCTCGACGACAGCGCCCGGCATGCCGGCCACGCGGGTGCGCGCGGCGGCGCCGGGCACTTCCTGGTCCGGATCGAGTCTGAAGCATTTGCCGGGCGGAGCCGGCTGCAGCGACACCGCATGGTCTACGAGGCCCTGGCGGACATGCTGCCCGACGAAATCCACGCATTGAACATCGAAGCCATATCACCCGACGACGACAAACTACCGAGGACATCATGAGATACATGCAGGTACTGGCGATTTCATTTTTCGGCTTGCTGCTGGCCTCCGGCTGCACCAAGGCCGAGACACCCGAGGTGGCCGCAGCCAAGCCGGTTGCCGTCGTGAACGGGACACCGATTTCGCGCGACGTGTGGACCCTCTACATCAAGACGCGTCACGGCGGCAAGGCGCCGGGCGACCTGACGGCCGAGCAGCAGAGTGAAACACTCGAGGAGCTGATCGGCATGTATGCGGGCGCGCAGGAAGCCGAGAAGCAGAAGCTCGACGACGGCGAGCCGGGCGCCCGCCTCGAGCTGGTGCGCAGCAGCGCGCTCGCCGAGATGCTGTTCACCAAGTTCACCGGCGGCGTGGAGCCGACCGAAGAGGAACTGAAGGCAGAATACGACGCCCGCGTGGCGGACCTGCCGAAGGCGGAGTATCGCGCCCGGCACATCCTCGTGGACGATGAAGCCAAGGCAAAAGACATGATCGCGCAGCTCGACAAAGGAGGCAGCTTCGAAAAGCTGGCGACGGACAATTCCAAAGACGGATCCTCGACCGAGGGCGGCGATCTCGGCTGGTTCAGCCCGGCCCAGATGGTCAAGCCCTTCTCGGACGCCCTGCAGCAGCTCGAGGTCGGCAAGTACACGGCGACGCCGGTAAAGTCCGAGTTTGGCTGGCACGTCATCAAGCTCGAGGAAACGCGTGCGACGACGCCACCGCCCTATGACGCCGTCAAGGCGCAGATCGGGCCGATGGTCAACCAGAAGAAGTTCGAGGCCCACCTCAAGGAACTGGTGAAGGCGGCAAAGGTCGAGCGCGCCCTCTGACCGGTTACTGGGCGATACGGAAGTATCGCGAGTAGGTGCGGTTCATCGGATTGATGGCTGGTGCAGCGATACGCGGCTGCACCAGCCTGCGCGTGACGTAGAAATAGACCGGCAGCAGGGGATAGTCCGCCAGCATCAGAGCCTCCGCTTGCTGCAGGGTCTCGCGGCGCCGCAGGGGATCCGATTCCTCGGCGGCAGATGCCAACAGGCCTGCATACCGGTCGTTGAGCCAGCGCCCGAAATTCTGCGGGCTGTCGCGGGTCATCGTGTCCAGGAATGTCGAGGCGTCGTTGTAGTCCGCGGTCCAGCCCACGCG
>JAGVLI010000183.1 GCA_020054355.1 Planctomycetales bacterium
ACCGAGTCGGTCGGTTCGTCCAGCACCCGCCGTTCCAGCGTTGCATCGCGGCCGCCGGTCGTGTCTTCCGCACGGCGCTCTTTCTCGATGGTGTGGCTGACGAGGCCGTGGTGAGTCTTGGCCGCCCGGATTTTTCGCGTACCCTCGCGCGGCACGGTGATCTTGGCCAGGTCCTCGACCAGGTCGCCCGGAGTCTGGTAGCGATCCTCGGGCCGCTTGGCCATCAGACGGCGAATGATCTGTTCGACGGGCAGCGGCGTATCCGAGCGCACCTCGCCGAGCGGCCGCGGTTCGCCGCCGCGATGGCGGTCGAGTTTTTGCAGCAGGTTGCCGCCGGGAAAGGGTACCTGCCCCGCCAGCAAGTGATAGAAGGTACAACCGAGACTGTAGAGATCGGCGCGAATGTCCACCTGATGGGCGTCGGCCGCCTGCTCCGGGGCCATGTAGTCCGGCGTGCCCATCATGATGCCGTCCTGGGTCAACGGCACGCCGTCCGCGTCGTTGAGGCGGTTCGCATCGAGCCGCGCCAGGCCCATGTCGAGGATCTTGACGATTTCGAGCGTTTGGCCGCTGTCTGGCGGTCCCGGCTGGCGGGTGACGATCAGGTTCGACGGCTTGATGTCGCGATGGACCAGCTTACGTTCGTGCGCGTGCTGCAGGCCCTCGGCGGCTTGCACGATGTAGTCGCACGCCTGGCCGACGCGCAGCGGCCCTTCCTTCTTCACCAGCCGGGCGAGATCGACCCCTTCGACGTACTCCATCGCCATGAAGTGGATGCCGTTGCACTCGTCGGCATCGAAGACCGCGACGATGTTCGGATGGGCCAGCTGGGCGGTGGCCCGAGCTTCCTGGTAGAAGCGCTGCACCGCTTCGGCGCTGGCGAGACATTCCTTGCGGATGAATTTGATGGCGGCGATGCGGTCCAGGCGGCGATGCCGGGCCTTGAAGACCATGCCCATGCCGCCCTGCCCCAGAATCTCCTGGAGCAGGTACTGGCCGAGCATCAGGTTCTTCGCTTCGCCCTTGAGGAGTTGCTCGGCTTGCCAGGCCGTGAGCCAGCCGAGTTGGACCAGGTGCTCGGCCAGTGCCTGCGGTTCTTCCGGGAACTCGCGCCCGGCGCCCTCGGTGAGGGACGCCTGCTGACGAGAGTCGAGAATCTGGCAATCGCGCAGCAGAGCCAGGAAACTGGCCAGCCCTTCCTGTTGCATGGCGCGTCATCCTGAAGGCGTTGGGGCTTGACCGTCCACGGACCGAATCGCGGTCACTATATCACGGATTCAGCGCGGCGGCACGGTTTCGGTCAGTTCTCCCGGCGACTTTTCGGGAACGGTCGCTTCCTCGGCCGGAGAGTTATTTTCCCCCTGCGGCCGAGCTTTGACGTCCGGGTAGCTATTCTCCTCCGGTCCATGCCGCACCGGCACGTATGGCGTCTGGCGGACGCGAACCCGCGCGCCGAAGTTCACGTCGTAGACGGTTCGCTGGCTTTCGGTCAGTTCCACCTGCCGTCGGCCGACTTCCGGGACCGTGGTCCGCAAGGGCGCGATCCGTTTGACCTCGTAGCCCTTGGCTTGCAGCACCTGCGAGGTCTGCGTGTCGGTCAAGGGCCGGACGTTGTAGCGCCCCGGCGCCAGGTGCGGAAAGCGATACTCGCCCTTCTTGCTGGTGATCGTCCACCATTCGTCGTCGTCCAGCCCGCCGTTGTCGTTGGCGTCGAGGTAGACAATGTGAGCCATCAGGGGCGACTCGCCGGGGTCCAGCATGCCGTCGCCGTTCAGATCGTTGAACAGCATGCCGCCGATTTCGCCGGTGTAGGCGCGGCCAATGGCGTCGCGCAATTCACTGCCGGTCCCGCCGCCGCCGGCTGATTCCAAGGTCGTTGGTGTCTGAGTCTCCCGCGTTGCCGGCAGCGGCAATTGCAGAATGTTGGCGACGGTCAGCGCGAATCCACTGGGCGTGCTGCCGAGCGGCGTCAACTCCGTCAACGTCAGGCCCAGGCTGATGATCCGGTCCGTGTCAGACGGGTCATCACCGATCGGACGCGGTTCGACGATTGGCTTCGGCGTCGGGACCTCTTCCTCACCGCCTGGCTCTTCTTCACCGCCGCTGGTTTCTCGTGGGACGAGCAAGGCGTTGGAGAATTCCGAGGTGCCGCTAGTCTTCGTATCGGTGGCCGTGGCCGTGATGAAAGTGCCGACCGGCGGTTCGCCGATGGCTGCTTCAATGACTTCGATGGTCCCGGCGGAAATGTCCACGAAGGTTTCGAGCCAAAAGGTCTGCCCTTCGCCGTGGCCGCTGGCGTCGCTCCCGAAGCTCACAAAGAACTGTAAGCGCACCGTCGTGTCGCCGCTGGCGCTGCCGCTCACCTGCACCGTGAGCATCCCAGTTTCTCGGTCAAAATCCTTCAATTCGGGGAAGTTGAACAGCTCGTTAGGGCCGAAGTCACCGTCTCCCAAGTCGTTCGGCGTGACGCCGTCCTTGTCGAGATTGATGCCCAGGCCGCCGTTGCCGAAAATCGAATTGGTGAGGATCGCGTTGCCGTCGGCGGCGCCCGTGATCGACACGCCATCCAGGCCGTTGAAGGCAATGATGTTGCCGTCGTTGCTTTCGGTGAACCCGCCAATCCGATTGAACGATGCGCCCAGGATGGCCACGCCGTTCTGCCCGTTGCCCACGGCCTCGCCTTTGAGGTTCAGGCCAATCAAATTGCCGCGCACCAGATTGCCGAAGAGCGCCGATTCGGCGCGAAAGCTGCCGCCGCTGATGGCCACGCCGTTGCCGCCGTTGCCGACGATCAAGTTATTGCCGATGGTGTTGCCGGTTGAAGCGCCGACGGAGTTGGCGCTGGCGACGCTCACGCCGTTGCCGCCGTTGCCCAGGTCGAGCAGACCGGCCGTGTCGGAACCGATGAAGTTGCCTTCGATGAGATTGTTGTTGCCGAGGACGCGGATGCCATCGCCGTCGAAGCGATTGATGACCAGGCCGCGCACCACCACATTGTTCGCGGCAATCGTCAGGCCGTGAGCGCCCGCGCCGGCCAGGCTGCCGTTCAGTTCGATCAGCGGCGTGCCGTCGAATCCCGGCTGCGTGGTGCCGTCAATGACTACTGCCTCGGTGATGGCGTCGAGCGCGGTCAGCGGTGCGATGGAGGGCGCCGACTTGTCGATGTTGAATTGAATGATGTCCGGTCCGAAGGGATCGTTCGGATTCTGATTGGCGTCGATGATCGCCTGGCGCAGGGAGCCTCGGCCATCCGGATTGTCGTTGTTGACGACGAAGATGGTCGCGGCCGGCAGGTCGCGGCCTTCGAGACTCTCGAATCGGGGCCGAAACCTCGATGAGGCAAGGCGACTCGGAGAGGCCCTCCGACTCCCGCAAACCCATTTCCGCCAGGTACGGAGCATCATCGCGACGGTCTCCAAGAAATGCGAGTGGCGGTCTGGGTTGAGTTGGCAGGATGGTCGGAAGATTCGTCCCAGGCCAGAATCCGGGCGGGATTATTCCGGAAGTGCGCTTTCGATGCAACCGCAAGGTGACGGCGCTGGTGCCGTTTGCGGCTTCGCGGACCTGCCAACGAAACGACCCGCAGCACCAGGGTGGAATCCTGGCGCTGCGGGTCGTTTGGGGCGATTTGCGGCGCTCAAATCTCAGTCGAAGCGGATGGCGTCGTGGCACTTTCCGCAAGCTTTGTCGGCCTTCACCGCCGCCTTGTGGAGGTCGTCGGCTTTCTTGGCCTTGGCGGCCGCGGAGAATTCCTGCGAAGCCTTGACCATCTCGTCGTTCCAGGTTGCCCAATCCTTCATGCGTTTCTTGAATTTCTTCTTGGCGTACTGGTCCTCGGGTTCCATCACCGCGCTGACCAGGCTGATGGCCGCCATCCGATGGCCCAACTCAACCAAGGCATCGGCTTCAACGGCGAGGTCCTTGGCCGAGGGCGCGGCTTCGGCAAGCTTCATGAGCTTCTTTTCGATGCCGTCCGGAGAAATGGCGCCTTCCTTGGCACCGACGCCGATGCCGCCTTTTTGGGAGCGCAGCTTGTACAGTTTCATCAAAACGTCGTGGTCCACTTTCTTGGAGCAGTCCGCCGCCAGCTTCTTGGCGCCATCCATGTCGCCCTTCTTGACGGCCTCGGCGATCTTGTCAATCGCGTCGCCGAGCGCTTTTTCCGGCGCGGCGCTGGAGCGCGGGCCGAGGACGAGGGAACCGACGACCAGAGCCAACCCGGTGCAGAGCACGACCCAGTTCCGAGGATGCGAACGCATGAGGTACTCCCCTACTGAAATTTCCATTGGCGATACTCGGGATCGACGACTAATTTATGGCCAAGCAAGTGCCGTGGCCACGGTGGGCAACCGCCGGGGTCAGCGAAACTCGCGGTGGCAGTCCTTGCAGCTGGCATGCAGTTTCCGCACGGCCTGGAAGGCCGACTTGCCGTCCTTGGCTGGCACGGACTCAGCCAGCTTGCTCGCTTGCCGGCACATTTCCTCGGACAGCTTCCGCCAGAGCGGGGCCTTTTCGGGCGGCAGATGCTCTCGGCAGACCTCGGCAGCGACCGCCGTCCGGTACGCCAGCAACCGCAGGTCATCGTTCAAGGCCGCGGCGGGCAACTGGCCGTCGGCGGCGTCCGCCAGCTTGTCCAGCAGGTCTTCGATGCCGAGGCCGCCCTTGTCCGGAGAGCGAAACTGCCCCATCAGTTCCTCGACGTCGAGTCGCGGACCCAGCAATTTCACCTTCTCCTTTTTCGCCTCCTTGCTGGCCGGCAACTTCGGCAGGGTCTGCGCTTGCCGCACCGCCTCGGCGTACTGCTTGTTCTTGACCAGCAAGGCGATCTCCAGGGCGGCGTCGCGCACCGTCGCGCGCTGCGCGCCGTCGGGTCCGCTCAGGTTCTGCTGGGC
>JAGVLI010000853.1 GCA_020054355.1 Planctomycetales bacterium
CGTCGGCGGCGGCAATGACCTTATCGTCCTTGGAGTCCTTCGCCTTGGCCGCGGCCAGGTCGTAGGCTTCGCGGACCTTCTTCTGCTCGTCGCGCGTGTCCTTGACCTGGGCGCTGACCTTCTGCAAGGTCAGGTCGCAGTGCTTGCGGGCCTCGGCCGGGCGGCCGGCGTTCAGCTCCTGGAGCGCCCGGCCGTAGTTGGCGTAGAAGCCGAGGGCGTCCACCGTCTTCTTCAGGTCGGTCCGGAAGCTGGCATCCAGGTTCTTGAACTCGGGCACGCGCTTCTGGAGCTTGGTGGCAATCGCTTCCATCTTGTCGTACTGCTTGCTCTCGTAGTTCATCTGGGCGATCTGCAGCTGGGCCTGGACGTACATCTGGGCGATGTCGCCGTGCGCGTCGGAGCGGACCTCGGGGAAATTGTCCAGTGCCTTCATGGCCATGGTCTGGTAGCGTTTCTTGTCGGCGTCGGTAATGTCTTTTTCGGCCAGCGTCTGCTGAGCGGCCACCGACCACCACCAACGGGCATCGGCGCGGGCGCCGTCCGGCTTATAGCCTTCGGAGACCCGGCTCAGGAAATCGGCGGCTTCCCTGGGCTTCTTTTGCCGCAGCAGCAGCGTGCCGATCTGGTGCCGGGCACCGTCGGTGTGCGTGACGTCGTTGGGGAAAGTCCGTTCCATGTACTTGACGAGGTCCATCATCCGCTGTTCGTCGCTCTTGAGCCACTTGGCGTCGAAGCCCATCTGAGCGCCTTCGTTGAGCATGACGCCGTAGGCTTGCAAGGCATAAGCCGCGCCGGCCGCGGCCTTGTTGACGTGCGCCCAGCGCCGGGACACATCCTCGCCGATGATGACCGCCTTTTCCGGACTGCCGTTGGCCATGTAGCAATAGGCCAGGTTGGAACGGACCTCGGCCACCTCGGCCGGGCCGGACTTGTCGTCGGCCAGCGCCGCGCCGCGCTCCAGCACGGCGATAATCGTCTCCAGGATCTTCTTGCGGTCCTTCTCCTCGGCGTCTCGGTACTGGACGGCCAGCACCTGCTGCGTGTTGTAGCAGTCCTTGAAGGTCTTGAGGTTGTCGAGTCCCTTGCTGACGTCGATGTTGCCGGCCAGGATCGAGACGATGCCCAGCTTGCGGTTGCGGACGTCGTCGGTGAACTCGGAAGGGATGTCGTCGAGGGCGTTGTACAGGGCCAGGGCGCCGTCGAGCTGGGCCTTGGCTTCCGGCGGGGGAGCGGCCTTGGGGTCCTTGGGCAGGCCGGCGCGCCCCTTGGCTTCGTACATCTTGGCCAGCTCGTAACGCAGGATGACGCCTTCGTGCGTGTTCAAGCTGGCGTTGTGCAGCTTGAACCACTCATCGCCGAGCTTGGTCGCCTCGGCCGGGTTGCCGCGCGCGCCGGTGACCCGGTCCATGAACATGAAGAACCGCACCAGCCGCTTGGCCGGTTCCAGGTTGTTGCTGTCCGGCTCGGTCAGCACCGGATCGAATTCCTTCTTGGCTTCATTGGGCGTATCCAGGTCGAGGAAGCCCTTGCCGGCCCAGGCCTTGGCCTGCCAGCAGACGGCGTTCTTGGCGTCTTGCGCGTGCAGCTTCTTGAGTTCCGAGATGGCTTCCTTGATGAGGCCGCCGGCATCCTCGCGGTTCTTGTTCAGTTCCTCGTAAGTGGACGCCCGGTCCATCATGGCAATGGACATTTCCATCTGGCAGCTGTACTTGGCGTTGGTCAGAGCGGCGGCGACCAGCGGCGGGTTCTGCTTGGCCAGCTGGTCGTCCAGCCCGGCCAGGGCGGCTTTCATTTCCCGGCCGGCCTGGAGGAACAGGTCGTGGGCCTTCTGGTACTCGGCGGTCTTGGCGCCGGGTTCCTCCGAGCGCTGCGCCTTGAACAGCTGGCTGCGGCCCTGCAAGGCCAGCACCCGGGCGCTCTCGAAGCGCGCTTCGGGCGCGTAGGGATCGTTCGGCTTGTCCTTGACGTACTGCTGGAACTCGGTCCGGGCCTTGGCGAACAGCGCGACGCGCGTGGACATGTTGAACGAGGTCGAAGCCTGGTCCAGCCGGACGCGGGCGCGTTCGAGCGGAAACGCGGCCTTGATGTCGAGCGGCACGCTCTTGTCGGCGTTGAGCCGGTCCATGTACTCCAGGGCCAGGTCGGGATAGTTCTTGGCGCGCAGGGCGCGGATGAACTCCAGGTAGGGTTCGTTGGCGCGGCCGGGAGTGAAGGCCAGGAAGCACCAGAACAAAGCCAGCATGATGACCGGTTTCTTCATGGTCGAGGCTCTCGCGGGAGTTACGGGATTGGGCGGTGGGGAAGGCAGCCTGGAAGATCGGCGCTGCGACATCGATGACTCCTTGGAGGAAACAAAGGGCGCAAGCCGGCCGGTGCCGGCAAGGGAGAAGCAAACGACATGGCAGCGTGCTTAAATTGTGGGGCGCGGGACTGGCGGCGTCAAGCATATTTCCCGACGGAAGTCGAACCGGCGGCGGGGACCGCCGAGCGACGGAATCGCGACGGCCGACCACCATAGTAAATGCCAGTCTTCCCTCAAAATGCCCTTGCCTCCGGCCGGTTTTTTTCCGATATTGAAGAGCGAGCCTCCTTAGCTCAGTTGGTAGAGCAGCTGACTCTTAATCAGCGGGTCGTAGGTTCGAGCCCTACAGGAGGCACTCACCTAAGTCCCATGCCGAACGCAAGTTAAGCGTACCTGTCTGCGTCGGACAGCGCGGCCCAGCACCCCGGATTCTGCGGAAGTCTTCCGCAAAACCGAAAGGGGCAGCCGCATGAGCAGACCGCGTTCCGCCGTTCCGTCCTACCGAAAACACAAACAATCTGGGAATGCGATCGTCACCCTGACCGATGGGTTGGGGGGTCGCCGCGACATTTTGCTTGGCCAGCACGGCAGCAAAGAAAGTCGCGTCGAGTACGCCCGCGTCATCGCCGAATGGGAAGCGGCCGGGCGGACGCGGCCTAGTTCCGCCGCCGCTGACCTGACCATCAACGAATTGATCCTGCTTTACTGGCCCCACGTCGAGAACCACTTCCGCCGCCCGGACGGCACGCAGACCACGGAAGTGGCCGAATGCGCCCGGACATTCAAAGTCCTCAAGCGTCTCTACGCCCACACCGCCGCGAAGAATTTCGGCCCGCTCGCCTTGAAGTCCATTCGCCAAGCAATGATCGACGGCTCTTGGCTGACCGAGGCCGAGAAAGCGAGCCGCCGGAAAACCGGCCACAAGGCCACCTGGAGCCGCAGCGTCGTCAACCAGCGGATCGGCCGCATCAAACGGCTGTTCAAGTGGGCCGTCGAAAACGAACACGTGCCCGCGTCGGTCTTTCACGGCCTGCAAGCCGTTCGGGGCCTGCAACGCGGCCGGTCGCAAGCGAGGGAAACGGCGCGTGTCAAGTCCGTGCATCCCGCGTTCGTGGAAGCGACCTTGCCGTTCCTTCGTCCGCAGACGGCGGCAATGGCCCGGCTGCAGCTGGCCACGGGGATGCGATCCGGCGAGGTCAGCATCATGCGCGGCATCGACCTGGACACGACGGGCAAAATCTGGTTGTACCGGCCAGGCAGCGACCAAGGGCCGGCCGGCGTTCACAAAACCGCCTACCTCGATCAGCAGCGGGTTGTCCCCATCGGGCCGCAAGGCCAGGCGGTCTTGAAGCCCTGGCTCAGGCTGAACCTTCACGAGTATTTGTTTCAGCCAAAGGAAGCGGAAGCTCAGCGAGACGCCGAACGACGGGCAAATCGGCAAACGCCGCTGACCCCCAGCCAAGCGAAGCGCCGTCCCAAACCGAAAGCGGCGAAAGCACCGGGAGACCACTACACCGTCAGCAGCTACGCCCATGCGGTTGCCCAAGCCGTCATCCGGGCGAACGCGGCACGCGCTTGCGATGCGTGCAAGAAGCTGTCCTCGGAAACCCGCTGCCCGAACTGCTTGGCCGGCGCCATACCACACTGGCACCCTCACCAACTCCGGCATACCAAGGCGACGGAGATTCGCCGGGAAGCCGGCCTGGACGCCGCCCGCGCCGTGCTGGGACACCGCTCCCCGGCGATCACGGAAGTGTACGCCGAACTGGACCTCGGCACGGCATCCGACGTGATGGAACGATTGGGATAGAATTAGAGGCGACGGGAACGGGCGGCTGATCCCCGCTCGAAGGCCCGGCCGGTCCGCGTGGCTTACTCCATCGCCACCGGATCGGCCGGGGCCGGCCCGGCAGATGGAGTAACCGCATGTTCCCCGCGCAATTCGCGCTGTCCAGGCCGCGCGTGCTGAACAGCCTGAAGAAACTCCAGGACGAATTGAATCGCTGCCTGACTGGCGACGGTCTGCTGACTTCCAGCGCCATTGCCGAGGCCCTGCGTCTGACCATCAGGGGGAATCTCAATCGTGCCGGCATGAAGGATGAAGCGGAGGCCGTCCAGGTGATGTACAGCGCCGCCTGCGCTGCGGAGAACTCCTTCCTGGCCGCAATCGATTCCGACCTGGCCGACGATCCGTTGCAGATGGAGTTTCATCGAGAGAACCGCCAGGCCGAGTTGACGGCGCTCTCCGCTTGGATTGCGAACATGCTGGCCGACTTCGGCAGCGCCGACATCGAACTCGATCCGCACGCCAACCGAGTGCTGGTCAACGGCCAGTCCTTCGACATCGACAACCCCGCCGCCTACGCCATGCTGACAGCCATCATCAAGGCCAAGGGCGAACTGGTCACTGGCAAAGCCATCAGAAAGCTGCCGGGCTGCAACGTAAAGCTCAGCCGCTTGGTCAGCAGTTGGCCCCCGGAAGTTCAGGCCGTCGTCAGCAGCAAGCCTGGCCCCGGCGGCGGCTATTGGTTCTGTCCCGAAAAATAGTCCTCAATTGTCCCTAATTACCCCTCAATTGGCCGTAGATGGCGCAATTCCTCGTTGCTAATAATGGCTCAAGCAAGCCAGAGTTCGCAGCGAGGTTGCCATGCTCACCGAAGCGATTCTTACCGAAATCGAGTCAGGCCAGGGCGAACCCCTGACGCGGGCCGCTCGACGTATCCCCTCCACCAGAAAGGGCCGGCCGGTAACGCTCAGCTGCCTGCTGCGCTGGGTCAACACCGGCGTGCTGATCGCCGATGGCAGCCGGGTGCAGCTGGAAGCCGCCCGGCTGGCCGGCCGCTGGATCACCA
>JAGVLI010000027.1 GCA_020054355.1 Planctomycetales bacterium
GCGCTTCCTTCTTGCTGTCCTTGCCGGTCAGCGGACTGGCGCCGGTCGTGCGCGGTTCGGATGAAACAGCGCCGGAGCCGGCGTCATTCGTGCAGCCGCTCACCCCCGCCAACAGCACCAGGACAAACGCCAGTCTTCCGAAATCCCGTTGCGGCACGACAGCTTCCTCGTCCGGTTTCAAGCGTGCTTCCTGCTACCTACCGTTAGTTCGTTGGCTTGGCGCGGGCATTTTGCACGAAGCGCTACGGCTCCTCGTCCAGTTCCTCGAAAATCATGAACTCGTCGGGATTGATCCCCAGCCCCTGCAAGCGCCGAATGGCATCCTCCTGGGAGTGGACCTCGGCGTGCGCCAGCAACAGGTCGAAGCTGCCCACCTGGGCGGTCCAACCGGCGGCGCGCAGCTGGTCCAGGATGGTCGCCGCCTTGTGCAAGCGCTCTTGCAACGAGGTGGCCAGCAAGCGCAGCTGCTCGCCGCCGATCCGGGCCGTCTCTTCGAGTTCCCGGTCGGGGGAGCCGAACAACGGAAGTGCGACCACGACCGCCATGTTTTGTTTGCCTGTTAGTTGCCGGTATTAGCGGGTGCCTCCATGGGCCAGCTGCTGCCACATTAGCAGACGACGCCGATGGACGGAAATGGGGAGTTGAAAATCCGCATCAGCAGCGCGGACGAAAATGGGACCGCCACACTGCCAGGAGGCAATTTGGCGGTCCCACACTTCGGGGAAAAGGAAAGTGGGCCGACCGGCCGGCCATCAAAACGTTCACCACAATGGCTCACCGACCCGAATCCGTTGAGTGGCCGTAATAAGATCGCGGGCCTCCGCGCGCACGTCGTATTCCCCGAACTTGCTCGCTAGCACTTTCCAAGCCAGCTGGGCATAGCCGTCCGCGCCCGTGGGCACGACCCATTGCTCCGCTTGCTGGCCCGGCACCAGTGTCAAGCCGTCCGGCAAGACCAGCGTGACATGCCGAGCGCGCTCGCTGAATCTGACATAGACGACAATGACGAACGGTTTCTTGATACTGGTGCGCGGACAAAATATCCGCATGCCATCTTTCCGATTGACCACTTCCGGGGCACTGTCCAACTTGGTCTCGAACACCTTAACGCCCTGCGAGAGCGAGTCGAGCAACGGATTGAAGTACGGAGCGAGCAGGACCGTCATCAGGCTGCCGAACAGCAGCAGTTGGCGTTGCGCGGCATTCATGGGAGCAACTCCGTAGTCCAGGCGACACCGCCGGCGAGGATCGCGCACGCTTCAATCGAAGGGACTCGCCAGCCGACCGGCCGGCGCTTCTAAAAGTCTCAGATCGCGCCCCGTTCGATCACCCGAACAGGCTCCTCGGCCCTGCCGATGCCAGGAGCTTCCACCCTGATCGAGTATTGCCCGGCTTTGCTCGCCTTCACCAGCCAGGTTACCTGCGCATACC
Source organism: Planctomycetales bacterium (assembly GCA_020054355.1). Classification (GTDB taxonomy): domain Bacteria; phylum Planctomycetota; class Planctomycetia; order Gemmatales; family Gemmataceae; genus JAGVLI01. The sequence goes on from JAGVLI010000027.1 coordinate 1,432, forward strand.
CGTGCTCTCCCGGCGGCGGTACGGGTCGTTCGGTTTGCTGGCCTTCCGCCAGCGTCATGCCTTCCGGCAGGTGGAGCGTCACGATCTGGTCCGGATCGGCTGCCTTGACGTAGAGGATAATGGGAAACGGCTTCCGCGTGCTGGCGCCAGCGCAAAACAGCCGCAAGCGGCCGCCGTTTGGGCATTCCCTCTGACCGCCGACATCTGATTTGCTCTTGCCCAGTCCGTAAGTGAACGCCAGTTCGCGCTGCTCGGTGGGCTTCATCGTGCATTGGTCCCAATAAAGGACGGCGCAAACATCGGACCCCAGTTTGCCCGACGGCTGGACGGTTCGGTGGTCCCACTTCCAGCCAACGGTGGGGTTGTCCGGTCGGTCGCACAGGACCAGTCGGTCGAGCGGAATGGAATGCCTGACATTCAAGCCCAGGACTGCAATGGCCAGGTCCGGATCCTGGAAGCGATCCTTCTCCAAGGCGCACACGAATTCGGGAAGGTCACGTTGCGGGTACTCGGCGGCCGAATCCACGAAATGTTCGGGCTTGCCGTGGACAGGCGGCACATAAAACGGCGCTGCGTCAGTGCTGCCGATCAGGGTATCCAGCAGCACGCGCAGGCCGACGTTGTGCGCCTGCCGATCGCGGTTCCAAATGTGGTAGTTGACCAGAACGGTATCGTAGAGCCGCGACTGCTCGCCGAGGATAATTTCCACCCTCTGCGTCACGCGAATCCTGCCGTATTCCGTTTCCCAAATGGATTGCCAGGCGCGGCTTCTGTCCTTACCGGGCACTGGCGCGCCTTTCATGACCCGGCCTTGGTCTCTGACCCAGCGTACTCCCGGAATTTCGGTGCCAAATTGATACTCGTAGCCTTCGACACGAAGGCAGGTGCTGTTGGTGGTGCCGCGCGGATTGCCGGTCAAGCGTTTCGGCGCTTCGGGGTTTCGACCATCGCGCAGTCTTGGGCAGGTGATGCCGTACCGCTGGTCCTCGCCGAACTGGACCTCGACTCGATTGATGTAGTCCAGAGGTTCGTTGGGATTCCACTGGGCCGGGAGGGCTTGGGGTGGACGCAACGCAATGGGCGGTGGTGCTGCCGGCGCTGGAGTCAACCATTTCAAAACGCTCGCCTGGAGGCGGCCCCAATTCGATATCAGCAAAAAACCGTGAGACGCCGCGATCAGGACTGCGAGGAAAACACCAAACACGAACAGTTTTCGCTGAGCGGAAATCATGACGCGACTCCATGGCAAGCTGTCGTTCACCGCAACCCAGGCGAATCCGCAAGCAATGCTCCTGGACGACTCAATCGAAGTTGCTCCGGTCGCGGACGTTGACGTTGGCTTTGGCCTCGCCGATGTTGGGAGCGTCGGCCGCGATGCGGTAATCTCCGGAGTTTTCCGTCACGACCTTCCAGGTCACTTGCGAGTAACCTTCGGTGGTGGCCGGCCGGACCTGCTGTTCGGCCTGCTGGCCAGGAGCCAGCTGCAGGCCGGGCGGCAGCTTCAGCGTCACGCGCTGGCCGGGGTCGGTGCTTTTCACGTAGGCCATCACCGGAAAGGGCGTCTTCTTGAAGGCGCGCGGGCTGACCATCAGACGCATCTTGCCGCTGTTGGTGATGCTCTCTTCGCTGCCCTGGCCCATCATGCCCAGGCCGTAGGTGAAGGCCATCGTCCGCTGCTCGCCCGGATTCATGTTGGTCTGCGCCCAGTACATGACCACGCAGGAATCCTTCTGGTGCGGGTTGGCGTCCATCGGCTCGAACTTCCAGTTGCCGTTGTCGTTGCCCCAGCGGATCTCGCTGTTCTGCGGCCAGCGGCACAGCACCAGCTTTTCCATCGGCTCGGACTTGCCGACATTCGGGCAGAGGATGGCCACGGTGGCGTCCTTGTCTTTCAGGTCGCCGGTTTCCAGGGCTTGCAGATACTCCGGAACCTGCTTCTGGCCCAGCACGGCCAGCTTGTCCACGAAGCGGGCCGGCTCGGCGCCGACCGGCGGCAGGTAGAAGGGCACGCCGTCGTTGAGGCCGATGAGCGTGTCGAGCATCACGCGCAGCCCGACCGTGTGCGGCACCTTGTCGCGGTTGGTGATCGTGTACTTCACCAGCGCGGTGTCGAAGAGCCGAGTCTGCTGGCCGACCACGATCTCGACCGATTGGGCCACCCGAATCTTGCCGTACTCGATCTCCATGACCGACTGCCAGGCGCGGCCATTGTCCTTGCCGGCGACGGGCAGTTCCTTCCAGATTCGGCCCTGGTCGCGGACGTAGCGGATACCGGGGATTTCGTGGCCGAACAGATACTCGTAGCCTTCGACGCGGATACAGGTGTTGTTGGTCACGCCGCGTTCGTCGCGGGTGAGCCGCTTGGGTTTGTCGGGGTTGTTGGGATCGCGCAGCCGGGGGCAGACGATGCCGAAGCGCTGCGAATCGCTGAACTGCACGTGGATGCGGTTGATCCAGTCGAGGGGACCTTCTGGTATTTTCCGATGGCTTTCGCTCTCCGTACTGCGAATCCAATCGCCGGACCCGATAGTCTTCTTGCCCAGCGCCAGGCCCAGCGTGATGACGCCAAACGTCATCAACAGGGCGACGACATAGCCGATCGTTTTCAGCGGAGTCATGGCTTCGGTCTCCTTCGAGTGAATGCGGCAGTGGGGTTCGCGCGCACCGCGGACCCGAACCGCAACGAGATGCGGGAAAGAAGCATTTAACGGCGCGGCAACGCCCACGAGGCGCTGCCACGAATGAAGAACAACAGGGTTAGTGACCGGGGAGAAAAGTGGTGGGTGGGGCCGTGTTGGCCGGATCGGCCCCACCCATCATTGCAGGCGAGAATTGCCTGCCCACTCGCCGTCCTTTCCCAAAAACGACGACGCTTGAAAACTGCTGAGTTAGCGCGCTCGCCTTTGGCTCGCGGCTAAACGACGAACTCCACTCAATCGAAGAGGCTCTTGTCGGTGACTTGCATCTGCCGTTCGGCGGTGAAGCCGAGCAGGTCCACCTTCAGCTGAAACTTGCCGACCGAGGCGGAGCGGACCCGCCAGGAAATCTGCGAATAGCCCTCGCGGCCGGCTTTCGGTACATCCTGCTCGGCCTTCTGGCCGGGGACCAGCGTCAGGCCGGCGGGCAGTTCCAGCTTGATCCGCTGGCCGGCGAGCTTGTCGCCCTTGACGTAGGCGGTGGCCGTGAAGGTATTGCCGATCTTGGTCGAGCCGGCGGTGAGCAGCCGCAGCCGGCCGTCCTCGCGCGGACTGAAGCCGCCTTCCGCCGAGCCGCCGAAGCCTTCGCCGTAAATCTGCCCCAGCCCGTAGGTGAAAGCCAGGTGCCGCTCGCTCTGCGGTTTCATGCTCTGCTGACCCCAGTAGAGCACCGCGCAGGAATCGGCCTTGGACGGCCCGTCGTTCATCGGCCGGTAGTCCCAGTCCCAGCGGATTTCGCTGTTGTCCGGCCAGCGGCAGACCACCAGCCGGTCCAGCGGTTCATACCCTTGCAGCTTGAGGCCCAGTTCGGCCACCGTGGCCATCCGGTCTTCCAGCTGGTCGGTCTCGATGGCCCGAATGAAATCGGGCACGCGCCGACCGTTGAAAATCTCCATCGTATCCAGCAGCCGGCCGGGCGCCTGCTCGCTGGGCGGAATCAGGAACGGCACGCCGTCGTTGCCGCCGATGAGGGTATCGAGCAGGAAGCGCAGGCCGACCGTGTGCGGGGCATTGTCCAGGTTGACCAGATCGTACTTCACCAGCACGGTATCGAGCAGGCCGGTCATCTCGCCCCGAATCAGCTGCACCGTTTGCGTGATACGGATCTCGGCCTTGCCGTTCTGATCGGTGACTTCGACCACCGATTGCCAGGTGTGCTCGTCGAGCTTCGTTTCCCGGATCGGCTTGTTGTTGCGGTCGCGCCCCCAGCGGACGCCCGGCACTTCCACGCCAAAGAGGTAGTCGAAACCGTCGATGCGGAAGCAGGTGTTGTTAGTCAGCCCGTTCTCTTCGCGGGTCAGCTTCTTCTGCCGGGACGAATCGACCGGATCGAGCAGCCGGGTGCAGACGATGCCGAAGCGCTGGCTCTGGCTGAAGGCCAACCGCAGCCGGGGCAAGAGGCAGCGGGCGGAGGCCACGCCGGTTGGGTGCGCCGGCGTGGCCCTCATGATCTGGTAAGTAACGCCGACCGTGCCCGTCACCGCCAGCACCGC
>JAGVLI010000267.1 GCA_020054355.1 Planctomycetales bacterium
CAGCGCTCGCCTGCCGGCTCGCGGCTGAACGGATTACTTCTTCGGCAGCCAGCCGCGTTCCACCAGCACCTCGGCAATCTGAATGGCGTTGGAAGCCGCCCCCTTGCGGAGGTTGTCGGCCACCACCCAGATATTCAAGCCGTGCGGCACCGTCGGATCGCGGCGGATGCGGCCGACGAACGTTTCATCCTTGCCGACGCAATCGATCGGCTGCGGGACTTCGCCCTTGGCGTAGTCGTCCAGCAGGACGATGCCGGGGGCCTTCCGCAGTGCTTCCCGTGCCTGTTCCACCGTGATCGGCTTGTGAAACTCGATGTTGATCGCTTCCGAGTGGCCGGTCTTCACCGGCACGCGGGCCGTGGTCGGCGAGACCTGGATGGACTCGTCGCCCATGATCTTCTTGGTCTCCTTGACCATCTTGATTTCTTCCTCGGAATAGCCGTCGTCGCCCAGCTTCCAGTCGTGGGCAATGACGTTCAGCGCCAGCTGGGCGGCGTGGTTCGTCGCCTTCGGCATCGGCTGGCCCTTGCCGATGGAATCGAGCTGTGCTTCCAGTTCGAGCAACCCCTTGGCGCCCTTGCCGCTCGATGCTTGGTAAGTCGCCACCACCACGCGCTTGATCCTCGCCAGGTCGTGCAACGGCTTCAGGGCCACGACCATCTGGATGGTCGAGCAATTCGGATTGGCGACGATACCCTTGGGGATCTTTTTCAGCGCATCCGCGTTGACTTCGGGCACCACCAGCGGCACGTCGGGGTCCATGCGCCAGGCGCTGGAGTTATCGACGACGATGGCCCCGGCCTTGGCGGCCATCGGGCTGGATTCCCGGCTGACGGAAGCCGGCGTGCTGGACAGGACAATCTCGATGCCGGCGAACGCCTCGGGCCGGATGGCCTCCAGCGTGTACGTTTTACCCTTGAACTCGATCTGTTTACCCGCGCTGCGGTCCGAGGCCAGGAATTTGATCGCACGGAACGGGAACTTCCGATCGACCAGCACTTGCCGCATCACTTCGCCGACCGCTCCGGTCGCGCCGACCACCGCCACGCTAGGTTCCACGAATCAAGCCCTTTCGCGAATAGAGGAAAACGGGAAAGCATCCATACTAATCAATGTATACGAATTGACAAGACGCGACCGCCGGCCGTGGGTTCGCGCCGCACGGCCTGCGCTTGACAAGGGCCGGCGGAATGACTAGAAAATCCTGAACGCCCCCATCGTCTAGTGGCCTAGGACATAGCCCTCTCAAGGCTAAGACAGGGGTCCGAATCCCCTTGGGGGTACTTGGAAGCCGTGAATCCGCAAGGGTCTACGGCTTCTGAGTTTTGGGGGTAATACTGACCTTCGGCGGCAGGCTGTTGACGAAGTAGCGCGCACTCGCTGCTGGGTTCTCGATCGTCCACCGTGCGCTCGCTACAGACCATGCCCACGCTGCGCCGGTCGGGCCACTCCGGATGCTGGGCCGCCAACGCCGCCGGCATGCCCACCACATGATACTAACGCTGCTCGACCCGGCCGTGGCCGTCGTCCACGGCATGACACGCGCGATGTTTCACGCGGGCGCAGTCGTTCTCCAAGTCGGCGAGGAACAACTGCCGCACGTCGGCAGGGAGCGTGGGTTGGTTCTCCTTCAGCGCCGACACGTAATCGCCGCCAGCGGCGCGGATCAGCGCGGTCGAAGGAACGGCGCAGCGTCTTGCCGTCGAGGGCGATGACCCGGCCGGCGCTGGCCTCGACCGGGGCGTTGACCCACTGCTGAAAGGCGGCCGGGTTGAGGAGAATGAAGACGCGCCCCAGGGTGTCGTGGGCCGGGATGCCGTGGACCATGCCGAGAAAGGTCTCCACTTGCGATCGCTAGCTTCCAGTGCTCTTCGACGCCGAGGGACAGATGCAGCCGAACAGCGAGAACAGGCTCGCCAGCGCAAAGAGACACTGCTTGCCGCACGGCTGATGCTGCACAATGTCCGAACCGAAGCCGCACAGCTTGCCCATCAGCCCGGCCAGCAGGCTGATGTGGGTTGGCACCTGGGACACGGTAAGCCCCTGAAGATTCTGCGCCACCAGGGACGTGGCCACGGTGCTGGTGTCGATCAGGTTGGCGGACTGCTGCACGGTGGCTGCCTGCCCTGAGGTGGTACCCGCGCTTTGCACGGACTGCGCGGCACTGCTCAGGGCCTGGTTCAGTTTCGCGCCGGCCCCCTTCTGCGTCAGGTCCACCCCCAGGTTGGCCTTGATCGCCTGCAAGGCATCGAGCAGCTGCGACGCCTTGCCGAGCAGCGAAGCCGACACCAGGAGGCCGAAATTCGGCATCTGCGCCAGGTTGCCGTTGAGCGTGGCCATGGCGCTGGAGAGGGCCGCCACGGAACCGGCCTCCGTCAGGTTGACGCCAAATGCCTGCTTGACGGCGGCCTGGGTGTTCAAGATGCCCGCCGCGCTGGTTGCGGCGCTGGCTGCCATTGCCGCACTTTGCGAGGCCGAGCTGGAACTCCGTGCTTGCGCGGCAGCGGCGACCGTGGCAATCGCCTTCAGCTGCGCCAGCGCGCCAACTGGCAGCTGCCCCAGTGCCCCCGCCAGGTTATTGGCCTGCATCGATTGAAAAAGCTGGTTCATCGCGGCCGGCGCGGAGCTGGACATCAGATCGACGCGCATGGCAGCCTGTACGCTGGCGACGGCGGTGGCGGTTGCCGTCAGCTTGGCCATTACCGACGCGCTGAGGGCCGCCGAAACGGCCGCTTTCGCCTGCATCGAGGCCTGCATCGAGGCCTGCATCGAAGCGCTGAGCGACATACTGGCGGATTTGCTCATACTGGCCGAGACGCCAGCCGACATGGCCAGGTTGGCGCTCACGTTGGCGAACATGCCCGGCAGCTGGGCGATGGGAAACATGCAGGCGCAAATCATGCCTTCTCTCCCGACGAACGGCGCTTGACGGCGCGCGAACCGGCGTCCAGAATGACGGCAGGGGATGGAGTTTCAAGCCAGGAGCAAACACCAATGCCGCCGGCTGCCCGTGTGGGTGACAATGTACTGCAATCCGCGCCGCATTGCCATTCCCCGATGCACCCGGCCGCGCCGACGCCGACCCCGGCGCCGCATCCGCCGATGCCCCTGGCCATCGTCAAAGGCTCGGCCACCGTGATGATCTCCAACATGCCGGCCGCCACGGTGAGCAGCACCACCGCGCCCTGTTCCATTCCGGGGTGCCTGCCGGGCGGTCCGGGGCTGATCGCGATGGGCTCGTCCACGGTCATGATTAACAACATGCCGGCCGCGCGGGCGGGCGATTCAACCACGCACGCCGCCTGCGTCGGTCCCATCCCAGGCCCGAGCGGGACGGTGATCCCGCCTTGCTGTCCGACCGTCATGATTGGGGGCTGAGCGCCGGTGAGACGCAGCCATTTCGACACGGCGCGGCCCTGCTGTCCAGTCTGCCGTAACAGTTCGGGCAGTTTCCCGTTGGCAATTTCCCGGAGCGAACGGGAAGACGCCGGCCACCTGATCGAAGGCGTACTGGGCTGCACCAACCCAGCTTGCCTGCGCGAATACCCGCTCCTCGACGGCCTGCCGCTGCTCGTCTCCGATATCCGCTCCTTCGTGCAACACAACCTCCTGGCGCTCGCCTGGCGCGAAGACCTGAGCGAATGCACGGAAAGCATTTTGGGCGATTGCTGCGGTCCCGGTTCGGGCTTCGACACCATTCGACAGCACCTCAGTTACTACGCCTGGGACCACTACGGGGATCGCGACCCGTGCGAAGCTCCGGGCGAGCCTCGACCCGGCGCGACCGTGCGCCTGCTGAAACGGGGCCTGGAATTGCTGCCCGGAACGCCGACCGGCCCCATCCTGGACATTGGCTGTTCGGTCGGCCGAACCTCGTTGGAACTGGCGGAACGCTTCCAGCAGACCGTGCTCGGCATCGACCTGAACCACGCGATGCTCCGCCTGGCCGCGCGCGTCCTGCGCCAGGGGCAAGTGCGCTATCCTCGGCGGCGCGTCGGCCTGGTTTACGATCGGCGAGAGTTTCCAGTCGAGTTCGCGTCGCAGGAGCAAGTGGATTTCTGGGCCTGCGATGCCCTGGCGCTACCGTTTGCCGAAGCCAGCTTCGCACTGGTCGTCTGTCTGAATGTGCTGGACAGCATTGCCTCGCCCCTGGAGTTGCTGCGTTCGCTGGCGCGGGTGTTGCAGCCTGGCGGCCTGGCGCTGCTGGCCTGCCCCTATGACTGGTCGCCGGCCGCTACGCCCGTGGAAGCCTGGCTCGGCGGGCATTCCC
>JAGVLI010000729.1 GCA_020054355.1 Planctomycetales bacterium
GCCCGGCAGCGCGGTGACGGAAGCGGAGCTGTTCGTCTGCGTGGACGTCGATGCCGGAGCGGCGGAAACCTTGGTTCGCCAGGCGTCGACCGTGCAGCGCGACTGGCTGCCCGCCGAGCAAGTCAGCAGTGCCATCGAAGTCTTGTTCGACGAGAAGACCGAACAGGTGTCGGCCCGAAAACGACAGCGCTTTGACGACCTGGTGCTCGAAGAGAGTTTGGCGGCCTTGCCGGATGATGAGAAGGTGGCGCAGGTGCTGGCCGAAGCTGCCGGCCGACGCCTGGAAGCGGTCATGCCGGCTGCCGATTCTCCGGCGGCACTCTACCGGACGCGCGTTCGTTGTTTGCGGCAATGGCTGCCGGACTTGCAGCTGCCCGCACTCGAAGCGGATGACTTGCGCGAATCGTTGACCTGGCTCTGTCGCGGCCGGCGCTCGTTCGCGCAGCTGCGGGCGGGACCGTGGCTGGATGCTTTTCGTAGCCGGTTGACGCACCGCCAGTCGCAGGCCGTGGAACACGAAGCGCCGGAGCGGCTGGAAGTCCCCAGCGGCAGCCGCATCGCCTTGAAATACGAGGAAGGCCGGCCGCCCATCCTCGCCGTGCGCATCCAGGAAGTCTTCGGGCTGCGCGAGACGCCGCGTATCGCGGGCGGACGAGTAGCGATACTGCTTCATTTGCTGGGACCGAATTATCGGCCCCAGCAAGTGACCGACGATCTCGCCAGCTTCTGGAGCAATACCTATCCGCTGATCCGCAAGGAACTGCGCGCCCGTTATCCCAAGCACGCCTGGCCCGAAGACCCGTGGAATGCACCGCCGCAACGTGGTCCACGGCGGCGGTCGTGAATTGCCTATCCCTTTGGTTTCCCCAGGTGCTTGTCGGCGAAATCGAGGAAGACTTTCCAGTCGTCCTTGGTCATCGAGTGCTTGCCGGGCCGGATGAAATAGCCGAGCTTGCTGTCGATCAGCGTGTTGGTTTCGGGTGCCTTCTTCGCATCGAGTCCCCCGGCTCCCAGCAGGCGATAGACCGGATCGGCCGCTTGCAGCATCTGAAATTGGCCGTCGGGGTTGGCCCAGGTGTCCTCCACGGCATTGGTGAACAGCACCGGACGCGGCGCGACGATGGCTGCCAGGCAGTGCTGGTCGAACGGCAAGCGATCCGTCTGGTCGTTGAACTCCTTGAAGGCGCCCGTGAACCAGTGCGGAAAGCGGTCGTTGATTTGCTTCACCGATTCGCCGATCTTGCCCCGGCTGGGCGCGGTGCCGCCGCAACCCGCCTGGTGCGGCATGGAGATGGCAATGCGGTCGTCGAAGGCCGCCGCCACCAGGGCGGTCTTGCCCAGCCGCGAATGGCCGACGACGATGATCTTGTCCTTCTCGATGTCCTTGTCCGTCACCAGATAATCGACGGCGCGGTGCAGTCCCCACGACCAGGCGGCGATGGTGCCCCAGTCGTGCGGTCCCGGCTTGGCTTCGGCTTTCTTGGGATAGTGCAGCTGCAGCCGTTCCGGGGCGTCGGGCCGGTCCGGAGCGATGTCGCCGTTGTAGATGGTGGCCAGCGCGTAGCCGCGCTCGATGATCTGCTCGACGTTCCACGCATCGGCCTGCGTGCCCCGGCTGGCATCCGTCGCCCGGTTGTCCTTGACTCCCGGATAGTTGCCGGGCATCCACGAGGTGCTCAGGCGGATCTTGGGATCGCTCAAAACGGAGTGATTGCCCCGAAAGTTCAGGCCGAGAAACACCGGCGCCGGTCCTTTGCGGTCATTGGGGACGATCAGCAGCAGATAAATCTTCGGGGTTTCCGGTGGGCCAAAGCTGAGCGTCACTTCGCGCAGGGTCGCCTTGCCGCCCAGTGCCTGCTTGTCCTCGCGCTCCAGCTTGGCTTCGACCTTGGCCGGCGGCGCGGGCAGGTAGCCGTACATGTAGTGCTGGAACAGTTGCTTCAGTTCGGGCCGGCGCTTGTCGAGCCACTGTTCCTTGGTGGTCACGCGCTCGCCGTTGAACATCACCAGGGGATCGGGCAGGTCCGCGCGGGCGGGCAGCTTCGAGACTTCGGGAAACGATGGCTCGGCGGCAACCCCAGTTTGTCCCGAACCAACAATCAGCAACAGCGCTGCGGCAATGAAGGCAGTCCGCATGATGTTCCTCCCAGGAGCAGGCAAGGGTCGTCAGGGCTGGGCAGAGTATACCCGCCAGTCGCGCCAATCGCGACCATTCATCAACCCCGCTTCCACCAGTCGGCGTCGCGCTCCCACGGGGCGCGCTCGTAACTTTCGTCTTCGAGACGATGCCTGCCGCCCCCGCCGCCGTAGCGCGCTTGCTGCAACGCTTGCCAGCTGCCATAGGCGAACAGTCCGAAGAAAAGCACGGTGAAGCCGCTGCCCACGCCGAGCAGCGGAATCAGGGGGGCCTTCATCAGCCAGCTAATCAGGCCGTTGACCGCGATGGTCCCTGCCGTCGCCAGCGACAGGATCAACGACCAGCGCACACCGTTGGCCCGCGTGAAGTGCTCGAATAGTTCCCGGCTGATCTTGCCGCCGTCGAGCGGCCAGATCGGCAGCAGGTTGACCAGCGCCCAGAGCAGGTTGATCCAGACTAGCTGCAGCATCAGGAAGTTCAGCCACTCGGGCCAATCGGGGGCGTAGAAATACGGAAACTCCAGCCGGGTCACGCGCTCCCACATCCGCAGCACGGGCGCTGGCTCGAAGACGGCGATGCCGCCCAGCACCACGCCAATGAGCAGGAACTGTGCTCCCGGTCCCGCGAAGGAAACCGCGATCCGCTGCCCGCGCGTCGGCACGTCGCCGCTGCCGATGGCCAGGCCGAACAACCCCGCCAGCACGATATGGCCGTCCGCGCCGTAGTAACGGCCGACGACGACGTGGCCCATCTCGTGAATCAGGATCGACACGAAGGAGACGGCAATCCACACGAAGAGATAGCCGAAGCGCACCGGCGGATCGAGGTCGGGGTCTTGCAAGATGCTGGAGCCGAGAATGATCGTCGTCAGCCAGAAGAACGGATGCACGCGGATCGCAATGTTGAACAAATTGAAGTTCAGGTCGAATTGCGTCCGCTCCGGCTCGAAGAGATTCATGGCGGCGGTCCCTGCTGGAGTTGGCGGCGAACTGCTGCGATTCTCTCAGCACCTGGCACCCGCGCCAATGCCCTTTGAACCACTTCCCCTTTCCCGCTATGCTGCTGGCATGGACTGGCAAACGCTACGCGCCGAATTTCCCGTGACCCGCCGCTGGGCCTTCTTCGATCACGCGGCAGTGGCGCCGATTTCGGGCCGCGCCCGCGAAGCCATGCAAGCCTGGGCCGACGACCTGGCCGAGAATGGCTACCTCAACGAACCGCATTGGCTCCAGCGCATCGAGGAAGTCCGCGCCGCCGCCGCCAAGTTGCTGAATGCGGAGCCGCTGGACATCGCCTTCGTGAAGAACACCAGCGAGGGCATCGGCATCGTGGCCGAGGGCTTTCCCTGGCAGCCCGGCGACAACGCGGTCACGGCGCAGGAGGAGTACCCGGCGAACGTCTATCCCTGGCTGAACTTGCAGCAGCGCGGCGTCGAGGTGCGTTTCGTGCCCAGCCGCGACCGCCGTCTGTGGGTCGATGACTTCCGCGCACGTATCGACGCCCACACCCGCGTCGTCAGCGTCAGCCAGGTGGAATTCGCCAGCGGATTCCGCAATGACCTCGACGCTCTCGGCGAACTCTGCCGGGAGCGCGGCATCTTCTTCTTCGTCGATGCCATTCAGGGGCTGGGCGTCTTGCCCCTGGACGTGCGGCGAACACCCATCGACGCACTCGCCGCCGACGGCCATAAATGGCTGCTCGGCCCGGAAGGGCTGGGCATCTTCTGGCTGCGGCGGGAGATGCTGGACCGATTGCACCCGGTCGGCATCGGCTGGAACAGCGTGGTCGGCGCGCGGGACTTCTCGCGGATCGACTTCACCTTGAAGCCGCACGCCGGCCGCTGGGAAAGCGGCACGCTCAACGTGGCCGGCATCGCCGGACTGGGCGCGAGCCTGGACCTGATCCTGGAAATCGGCATCCAGCGCATCCACGAACGGGTCATCGAGTTGACGGACTACTTCTGTGAAAAAGCGGCGGCGGCAGGGTGCGAGGTCTACAGCAGCCGACAGCCAGCGGACAAGTCGGGGATCGTGTCGCTCATCGTACCCGGCGCGGAGTCGCGAATGCTGGTCGAACAATGCCGGGCGCGGGGCATCATCATCAATCGTCGCGCCGGGCGGGTGCGCATCAGTCCGCATTGCTACAACACGACGGAAGAGCTGGATCGGCTGCTCGAAGGGTTGCGCGGCGCGAGAATTGCGGGACGTTGAGGGCGGTGAACAAACGGCTGTGCCGCCTGCGAGGGACGTGCGGATGGACTGGACCACGGAACTCATGCTTTCGTTTCGATTGGCGCTGGCCGGCTTCCTGGGCGGGCTGATCGGCCTGGACCGCGAATTGACCGGGCACCCCGCCGGCGCGCGGACCCATGCCACCGTGGCCCTGGGGTCTTGCCTGTTCAGCTTGATTTCCGTTCATCACGGTCAGTCGGTCGGCGCGGATCAGACGCGCATCGCCGCCCAGGTGGTCAGCGGCATCGGCTTCATCGGCGCGGGCGTCATCATGCGCGATCGCTTCAAGGTCAAGGGCCTGACCACGGCAGCCTCGCTCTGGACGACGGCCTCCATCGGCATGGCGGCCGGCTACGGCTACTACATCCTGACTTTCGTCGCGTCGGGCCTTGTGCTGAGCGTGCTCTTCCTGCAATATTTCTCGTGGTGGCAGCGCTTGACACTGGACCTCGAAAAGAAGAAGCCCAAAGAACCCGGCACTCTGACCAAGGCGCAGCAGCGCGGCGACTATCAGAATGACAAAACCGGCGCGCAGGAAAGCGACGCCCAAAAGACCGCTGGAGAGTGAATCCCATGAGTGCCCGCGTGGCCGTCTACACCGGCGTCTTCGACCCGGTCCACTTCGGTCATATCGACGTGATCCGGCGCGGCAGCCGGCTGTACGACCGGCTGGTGGTCGGCGTCGGCATCAATCCGGAAAAGACCAGCTACTTCAGCCTGGAAGAACGAGTGGAGTTGGTCCGCCGCTTGGCACTGCCGCTGGGTAATGTCGAAGTGCGGCCGTTCACCGGGCTGGCGGTGCAGTTCGTCCGCGAGGTCGGCTCCCGTGTCATGTTTCGGGGCCTGCGCACCCTGAGCGACATGGAATACGAGTTCAGTATGTCGCTGACCAATCGCAACCTCGATCCGGAAATCGAGACCGTCTTCCTGATGGCCAAGGAAGACCTGTCGTATATTTCCAGCTCGCTGATCCGCCAGATCGCCGTCTTCGGCGGCGCGCTCGAGAAGTTCGTGCCCGACGAAGTGAAGGAGGCGCTGCTCGCGCGCGTCCGGCAGAAACAAAAATAGCCCGCAGCATCGAAGACTGCGGGCTGTCAATTTCAATTCTCGATCCCAGACGGAGTAATTACCTCGGCGCCTTGACCGGCCGCGGCAAGCTGTACCAGGCCAGGTTGCAAACTTCCAGTTCTTCCACGTCGAGCTTCAGGTTTACCGCCGCCAGGCTGTCGTCGAGCTGTTCCGGTTTGCTAGCGCCGATGATCGCCGAGGTGATGCCCGGCTGTGCCAGCACCCAGGCCACTGCCACGGACACCAGCGGCTTCTTGCGCGGCTGGAAAAACTTCTTGAGATGCTCCACCGCTTCGAACTGGCTCTTTTCCCAGTAGCGTTCCCGGTACAGTTCGCCCGTCTTGCCGAGCGTGAAACGAGTGCCGACCGGCGGCGGCTCGCCGGGCTGATACTTGCCACTGAGCAGGCCCCCCGCCAGCGGGTTGTAGGCGATCACGCCCACGCCCTGGTCCCGGCACAACGGCAGCAGTTCAGCCTCGATGTCGCGAAACAGCAGGTTGTAGCGGGGCTGCACGCAGTCGAACCGCGCCCAGCCGTGCTGGGCGCTGATGCCGAGCGCCAGGGCCACTTGCCAGGCC
>JAGVLI010000185.1 GCA_020054355.1 Planctomycetales bacterium
CTGGCCTATGCGCAGCCCGGCACCGGCGACCCGGAAGGCGTGCTGCCGGACCGCGTCTTCGTGGCGGGGCAGGAGCGGGAATTCCTGGCCGGTCTGGATTTCCTGGTGCTCGCCCTGCCGCACACGCAGCAGAGCAACGGCATGATCGGCGAAGCGGAACTGAAGGCGCTGCCCCGGAGCGCCTTCGTGCTGAACCCGGCGCGGGGCAAGATCATCCAGGAACAAGCCTTGCTGAAGGCGCTAACAGAACGCTGGATCGCCGGCGCGGCACTGGATACGCATTTCGCGTTTCCGCTGCCCGCCGAGCACCCGCTCTGGAGACTTCCGAACGTGATCCTGACGCCGCACATCTCGGGAGCGGACAAGAGCCAGCACTTCCCGGCGCGCATCGCCGAACTGTTCGCGCAAAACGTCCGCCGCTACCAGGCGGGCGAACCGCTGCTCAATGAGTTGACAGCGGCGGAGTGGCGGGAGGCGTAGCGATCCAGCATTCTACCCGCTCGACTGGATTGCCTCGCAGCGATGCGGTAACTTGACGGTGTTCGCAACGGCAGTAGTCCTGTCCGTTCAGGACATAGCGTCACTGAGGCAAGGGGATTGCCATGATCGAACTGACCGAACAGCAGCGGCAGGAATTGACGGCGACTGAAGCTCCCCAGTTCCTGGACCCACAGACCGGAAAAACCTATGTGCTGGTGCAGACTGCGGTTTACGAGCGGCTCAAGGAACTGCTGGAAGACGAACCCAGGGTCACGGGCGAGATGGTGGACCGATTGATGGAGGAAGAGGATCGGGACGATCCTACTTTGGCGTATTACCAGCAGGAATATGGCCGCAAATCATGATCCAGCGTTGTGACGTTGTCATGGTCTCAACACCGGGCCGCCCTGGCCGTCGGGCTTTTCGGTCCACTGGGCGATCACCTTCTTCGTGGCCGGGTCTTAAGCCCGCGGTCGGTTGCCCCTCAGCATTCCAGGCCGAATTGGCCGGCATCACCGACGTTTCCGTAATGGAAGCGGTTCAAGAACCGGAAGCAGGCAATCCCGTCCAACCCGGATGGGACCCTGGGGACACCCACGACATAGAGGTGGCGGTCGAAACCGAGGTCCGGAATCTGGACGCGAATCAGGTAAACCGGATAGGCACCCGAGTACGCACCGGCGAGGAACACGGCTTGAGACGGAATCCCGCCGGTCGCCAAGCAATCCTGTTCATCCAGGACCAGTTCAAAAGGGGCGCTTGCGGTGCCCGCGCCAGTGTCCGCCAACAAATGGCGTTGCACCGCCTGGCCTCCTGCGGCCAGCATGAGAACTATCCGTACCTGGGGCCGGTCCTGGAAAAGCGGCCACAACCGGCGTGCCATCAGCACAACCCCCAAATCTCCTGGACGGCGCCGTAGTCCGCTCCCACCTCCAGACTAAAACACTTACTTGGATCAGGCTCGGCCTGGCGCAGCTGTTGGGCTAGTTCATCCGGGTTGTCCGCCACGACGACGACCCGGCCGCTGGCAATGCCAACGAACTTGCCCGCGTAGGGTGACGGCGGGTGGTCGCGCGCTTCCTCGATGATCATTCGAGCCAACTCGCGATTGAGGTCTTGCACGGTGGTTGAAGTCGGCATGTTCGGGCCTCGCCCAGGTTGCGGGGGAATCGTTACCTCTCGGCTGTTCCTGCCAAGCCGCAAGCGGCCCAGCTGAAGTCACTTCGCGCCGACCCCCACATAGCCGATGCCCATCTGCTGGCCGACCCAGACGACCTGGCCGTCCTTGACGTGGACCTCGAAGAACTTGCTGCTCATCACCGGGCCGCCCTGGCCGTCGGGCTTTTCGGTCCACTGGGCAATCACCTTCTTGGTGGCAGTGTCGA
This sequence comes from Planctomycetales bacterium, assembly GCA_020054355.1. Lineage (GTDB taxonomy): Bacteria > Planctomycetota > Planctomycetia > Gemmatales > Gemmataceae > JAGVLI01. Next base: position 1,866 of record JAGVLI010000185.1, read on the forward strand.
AGACCTCGCCGGTGTCGCACCAGCCGTACTTGCCGTCGCGGCTGAAGCAGATCCAGCCGTGGACCTTGGCCGCCATCGGCACCGCTTGCTTGAACTTCGGCGGCAGCACCGTGTTGTCGAAGATGTGCATTTCCTTGTTGTCCTGATCCACCACCCAGACTTCCTTTTCGTCCGGCGTCAGGCCGATGCCGTGGCAGCGCGTCTTGCGGTCCTTCAGTTCCGGCCGGCCGACGATGTGCAAAATCTTGCCGGTCTTCAGGTCGCCGATCTCGAAGCCGGGGCCGTGGCCTTCGCGATACAGATGGGTGTTGATGTAGGCCAGCGTCTTGGCGCCGTTGAGCGTTAGCGGCTGGATGACGCCGATGATCGGCCCCACTTTGAGTGTCACTTCGTCGGTGGCGGTGTCGATCAGCGAAAGCATGTTGTACTGCGTCGAGCCGGCGATCACGTGCTTGCCGTCGGGAGTGACGATCAGGTTGTGCAGGCCGCCCTTGGGTGAAACCTCGATGTTCTTGATGAGCTTGCCGGTGTCGCCCGCCACCACCTTGACGTTGGGGTTGTTGCTCCAGAAGCCGCTGGGCACGTAAAGCTTCTTGCCGTCGGCCGTGACGCCGATGCGGTCGGCACCGCCCTCTTCCTTGGGATACTGGTTTTCCCAGAGGATTTTTTCGGTCTTGAGGTCCATGCAGAGGAGCTTGTCGTTGCCGTGCGCGATCCAGAGCTTGCCGGCGACGGCATTGGCGCAGGCGCCGCGGGTGCCGCCCAGTTGGGGCATCTCGATGAACTTGACCAGCTTGTGGCCGTTGTCGATGTCGTAGATGTAGATGCCCTTCTCGCCCTTGCCGCCGGCGCCGTCGCGCGAGGTGACGTAGAGCAGTCGCTTGACGCCCTTGTCTTCGGCGGCTGCCGGCGCCAGAAATCCAGTGACCAGCGCCAGGACGACGAGGAGCGGAGTGAGGATGCGCATGGAACATCTCCCGAAAGTGAGTAGAGGCAGGTGTTGTCGAACTGCTGTTTTATCCGCGCGCCGGCGTTCGTGCCACATGCGATTCGCCACGGCGCGGGAAGGCGGCGGGGGAGCTTACTTTTTCTTCAGTACGGTCTCGACCCAGTCTTGCTCGTCGGCGTGCAACTGGGCCGGTAGCGGACCCCGGTAATTCAGCCGGCGCTGAAACCGGCCGCGCTCGTAGGCCGTGTTGAAGACGGCCGCCAGGTCGATCGGCAAATCCGGGTCCGGTTCGCGCAGCGGCACCGGCAGCTTGGGCAAGGGCTGCCGTAACGTCCAGAAGTAGACCTGGCAATCGGGCCGCAGGTCGGCGCGGGAGAGGAAATAGTAGCAATCGGCGGGCGGCAGCGGCTTCCCCAGCCGCAGACGCTGACCGCCGCGCAGCAGGTCCAGTTCCACCAGATGGACTTTCTGGTTGAGCAAGGCGCGGCGCTTGGCCAGGTAGTCGGCCCGACCGTCGCCGTCCTTGTTCGTGGGCGACAGCAGTTCCAGGGCCGTCACCAACGAGCGGTCGGGCTGGTGCAGGATTTCGATATAGGCTTCGCGCGGCCCTTGCACAACCGTCTGCGGGATGGTGACGGGAGACAGCGTGGCGATTCCGCTGGCCCCAGCGGATGATGACGGCAACATGGTTTCGCTTTGCGTCACGGCCACGTCAGGATAGCCCAGCTTGCGGGCTTCGGGGTCTTGCTCGACCAAATAGACGCGCTCGCCAATTGCTGCCTCATAGTGGGGCGGCAGCGCGTCGGCGATGGCTTCACGCCAGTAGTTGATAAAAGTCGCATGGAAATCCATCCAGTAGGCCGGACGTTCCAGAAATGGATCCATACCGGGAAAGGGGCTGGCCATGTCTGACACTCCGTGTGCGGGGGATGCTTCTCCATCCCTGTTCTACCGGCGCGGGGGTACGAAAGCACGAAAGCACGACCATCGGCTGAAATGGCGCCTGTTCGCTGGCGCTATGGGGCTTCGGGGTTAAGAACCCCAAGCCCCTCCAGCGGCCCAACTGCCAGGAGGACACGGTCTGCCGTTACCAATTCGTCGAGCATGCCGCGCCTCCGCAAATCCAAAGCCACGGCCAGCTGAATGGCATCCAGCGTGTGCAGGCTATGGGTGGGGCTGTGCTGCTGGAGGAGCCGATCTGCTTCTTGAAAATGTCTTGCCAGCAGCCGCACGATGGCTGGCCGCCGTTGACGCAGGTCGGCAAAGAACCGCCGCCGCAGCAAGCCAAAGTCCGTGGCCGATAGCAAGCCAATCCGCACCTTTTTGGCAAATACCGAGACGGTTTCCACCACCGTCAGCCGTGAAATGAAGAGCCTGGCTCCAGGGTCCGCCCACAGGCGGTCTACCACCGGCGTCCCCGCCTCGGCATGGTAGTGTTTCACGAGGCCACTGGTGTCAAGGAACTGATTGGACATTACCCTTCGTCGCGCTCGGCACGGATGTCATCGGTCAAGGAGCCCGGGATGCTAGCCAGGGCCTGCCGCACGGCTGCCAGGGAGACCGCATCGTCTGCTTGCGTCTCGCAGTACGCCAGAAATTCCGTGTCGAGGAGACTCTCCTCCGCCGTGGCGGCGTCAACTACCGTCAGAAAAACCCGTTCTCGTTCCCGGCAGGAAACCGGCTCCAACGGGCGAAACATTCCGTTCTCGTAGACCGCTTGCACGGTTCGCGTCATGGTTCGATCCTCGTTGCGTCCTTTCCCATGATACCGCGCAATGAACTGCCTGGTCGAGGCATTCCGCCTCCGAGCAGCGATCCGCAGACGATTCGCCGCCCAGGTTGGCGGGGGCTGGTTGCGATTAGTTCCGCTCGATCATAGAATCGCATGTTGAAGTATGGCTGACTGTATTCTCCATTTCGAGTTTCCGCCATGAAATCGCTCTTCGGAAGGATACTGCTCGGTGTCCTGGCAGTCGCGATCCTCGGCGCTTTCGGCGCTGGACTCTGGAAGTGGTACCGCATCGCGACTCGACCCAGCATGGAAAAGCTGGGTGGGACGGTGCTCGTCTACGAGTTGGACTTGGACAAACTGCCCGATGGCCGGTTGCCGCCGGACTATCAGCCCCAGGAAATGGCCGATGCTCTCAAACGACGACTGGACCCGAGCGATCTGCTTGGTATCGAGGTCCAGCCCGTGGAGGCGAATCGCGTGGAGGTCCGTATTCCGGGCGCGAGCCTGACATCCGAGCGGAGAAGCCTCCGCGTATCGTCCGAAGAGGTGGAGCACGTGAAGGACCTGGTGCGCCAGATCGGCGTGCTGGAGTTTCGCATCCTGGCCAATGAGCAGGACGACAAGGAAGCAATCGCGGCGGCCCGCGCCTACTTCGCGGCCATCAACGATCCGAACGAACCCGAGGACAAGCAGAGGGAACGGCAAAGCGCGGAATACCGGCGGGCCGAGCGCGGTCTGCCGCCGCATGGTCCAAGCACGGCCGACGGCAAGACGGAGTTTCGCTGGTCCAACGTCTGGGGCAGCGGCGAGGCCCGGTATTCCTGGATTAGACTAAATTGGACTGAGAGTTGGCGGCTAGGTCTCGATGGTGTGTCCGAGACCGATCCGCAACTCAAACAGGATTACCACGAAATCGCCAAGGCGCGCGACCAAGGCACTATCGTGATCGTGCCGACTGTCGGTCAAACGGTGCTTTTCAGCCGGCGCTGTCAGGATCACCGGTTGACGGCTGAGCAACGGAGGCGGCAACCGCACGACTACTTTTTTCTGACCCGTGATCCCCGGCCCGCGGACCGGCTCACCAGCAAGTACTTGGTCAAGTTTGCCGCAGTCGCGGACGACAACCAGCAACCGGCGGTGGATTTTCGACTGACCACCGCGGGTGGGGACCTGTTTCATGCTCTCACGTCGCAGAACAAGCCGTCCGGTGATGCGGACCAACGATTCTCGCGAACACTGGCGATCAGCGTGGACGACACGATCTTCACGGCATGGCAACTCCGCGGCGCCATGCGTGCCGAGGGCCGCATCACGGGCAATTTCACCCAGGACGATGTCGAACGACTCGTCCTCATCCTGCGGGCGGGTGCCTTGCCCGCAACGCTCAAGCCCTTGCCAGTGAGCGAAATGGTGGTGGAACCGACGCGGAAGTGAGGGGCGGAGGATCGGTTCCCTTGGTGGTGCTAGAACACGCGCATCGCAGCCGCGCGAGACCGGCGGGCGGCGCGGGCAGAGGACATGCACCAGCCCAGGCAGCCATCGGGTACAATGAACTCTCCAGAAGGTAAGAATCATGACCCGCATGGTGCTGAAATCCAGAGTTGGCGCCGATGGCGTCCTGCAATTGAACATTCCCGTGGGAGCAGGCGAGGCGAATCGCGAAGTGCAAGTCACCATCGAGTCCGAGCCTACGCCCATGTCGGCAGTGGGTGGAAAAGATGGCCGGAAGCATTGCCGATCCGACCTTTTGTCGGCACGAACCAGGTAAGTGCCAAGAGGCATGAAGCAGAAGGAGCAATGATCGTGAATCGCATCGTATTGAAGTCGAAGGTCGGCTCCGACGGAGTGTTGCGCGTGACCGTGCCGGTGGGCGCAGCCGAGGCGGATCGCGAAGTGCAATTGACCATTGAACCGTTTTCCTCCGTCGCGAGTTCACCGCAAGACTACCTGAGCTTTCTGCAAACGACCGCCGGCGCTTGGCAAGGTGAATTCGAGCGCCCGGAGCAGGGAGACTACGAAGAACGAGATCCGCTGTAATGAAATTCCTCCTGGACAGCAACGCCTGGATCGGCCACCTGCGACAGTCAAGCCCCAGCGTGACGCGCTACTTGAGGCAACACCTTGCCTCCGATGTGGTTCTTTGCGCTGTGGTACTGGGAGAACTTCTATTCGGGGTGGAACGCAGCGGCGCCGCGCATCGGGCGAGCAACCTGGCCTTGGTCGCCGGGCTGCGCCAACAGTATGTTGCGCTGCCGTTTACGGATGCGGACGCCGAGGAATACGGCCGGATTCGGGCGCATCTGGCGGCACTGGGTACCACGATCGGCCCGAATGATCTGATGATTGCGGCCATTGCCCTCGCCAACCAGTTGATCCTGGTGACACACAATACGGCTGAGTTCAGCAGGGTGCCGGCCCTGACCATCGAAGACTGGCAAACGCCTTGAGGAAAAGAACAAGCGGGAGTGTCGCCAACGATGGATGTCGTCGATTCGCGCTGCTGTTGCCTTGGCTTGATCGCGGTCGCACTGCTTGCGCTGGGCCGCCTGGCCGCTGGGGAAGCGCTGCCGTTGCCCAAGCCGTTGGCCGATGTGCAGCATCCCGCCGATAATCCAGCCACTCCGGAAAAGATTGCGCTGGGCAAGGCGCTGTTCTTCGACCCGCGCCTATCGCGCACCGACAAGGTTTCCTGCGCCAGCTGCCACGATCCGGCCAAGGGCTTTAGCAACGGCGAACGGCTGGCCACGGGCGTCGATGGCCGGCAGGGGACGCGCAGCGCGCCGAGCCTCGTCAACGTGGGCTACTATCGCAGCCAGTTCTGGGATGGCCGGGCCGGCACGCTGGAAGAGCAGGCGCTCGTGCCGATTCAGGATGCCAAGGAAATGGACATGCGCCTGGATGCGCTGGTGCGCAAGCTCAACGGCATCGCCGATTATCGCCAGCGCTTTCAGGCCGTCTTCGGCGGCGAGGCGACTGGCCCGCGCATTGGCCAGGCCATTGCCGCGTTCGAGCGGACGATCGTGTCGCGCGAGACGCCTTTCGACCGCTACCTGAAGGGCGACAAACAGGCCCTGGCGCCGGCGGCGGTGCGCGGTCTGAAGCTCTTCTATGGCCAGGCCCGCTGCTTTGTCTGTCACCAGGGGCCGAACTTCACCGATGACGACTTTCACAACATCGGCATTTTTGACGAAGGCAAGCCGGACCTCGGTCGTCGCGCCGTGACGGGCAAGGCGGCCGATCAGGGCAAGTTCAAGACGCCGACGTTGCGCGAGATCGGACGCACCGCGCCGTACATGCACAATGGCCGGTTCAAGACCCTTACCGAGGTCGTCGGGCATTACAACTTCGGCGGCGTCACGGACGCGGCCAACGATCACCGCGATGAGAAACTCTCGGTGCTCTATCTGAACGAGGATCAAGTCAACGATGTGGTTGCCTTTCTGACCGAAGGGTTGACCACGCCGCAACGACGGCCGTAGGGTCCGCTGTGCGGACCATTCAATCGGGAATTGGGCCGGTGAATGGTCCGCACAGCGGACCCTACAACTCACGCGCGAAACGATGAATCAGGAAAGCGTTTTGAGAATGGGCGCTGGCTGCCAGGCCGGGATTTCATCCCAGGGCCAGAGCGGGCGCGGAATGTGCCGGTACTCGTAGCGCCAGAAGTCCGCCGGCGCGCAGCCCGCTGAACGCACCATGATGATCTTGCTGGCCCGGTCCTGATAGGCAGCGCGAAAGCCGCACGGACTCTTGGCCACCAGCACGCTGGCGGCGAATGGCTCCAGCCCGGCTGCCTCGAACAGTTGCGGCGCGAAGTGCGGTCCCGGGCGCGACGTGACCACGAGATGGACGTTGCCGTGCCGCAAGACTACGGACAGTCCCATGTCGATCGGCAGGTTCTTGCCGAGGTGGCCGGATAGGATGAAACTCGCCGTGAAGCAGCGCACGACCTCGGTGGTGAGTTCGAGCGGCTGCGAATAGCGCTGGTCGCGCACTCCGCCGAGTGGGCCTTGGCGCTGTCGGCCGACGCCGAGTTGCGTGGCTTCCAGCACCACTTCCGGGGCGACCAGCGTGACCAGCGCCGGGCGCGGCCAATCGTATTTCACCAACTCCTTGAGGATGTGCGTGCTGTCGCCCGGAGAGCCGGAATTGGTGGCATCCGCGCCGTCGCCCAGGACGACGAGCCCGTTGGCCTGCTCGCGCAAGGCTTCGCGCACCGCGTCCTCGACCGGGATCAGTTCGCCCAGGTATTCGCGTCGCCGTTCCCAGAGTTCGGTGGCCAGGCGGGCGCATTCGGTTTTCGCCAGCACCGGATCGTTGTCGGTGACGACGACCACGGCGCTGCCCAGTTCCGGCACGTCCAGCCAGGGTTGCACGGTCGTCAGCCCGGCCGCGAGGATGCTCGGCTGTGCTTCCAGCTGCTGAAGCCGTTGACGGAAATAAAAGCTGACGCTGGCCTCATCTTGCGTGTTGGCGCGCTCGGCCGGCACGACCAGCGGTATCTTCTGGAACGCCATGACGGGACGGGCGCCGTCGATCAGCAGTCGGCGCAGCAGGGCAGCGCCGCGTTCGCCGGTCTCGAAAACGTCGATGTGCGGCACGGTATGGTAGGGCACCAGCGCATCCGCATGCTGGACCATGAGCGGCGTGATGTTGGCGTGCAAGTCGAGCGTGGCGACCAGGGGCACACGCGGGCCGAGGTGTTCGCGGAGCGCTTGCAGGATGCTGCCTTCGACATCGGGAGTGCCGTCCGCGGCCATCGCTCCGTGAAGGGCAAGCAGGACGGCATCCACCGGCGGCTGCGCGCGCAGCGCGCCGAGCAGTTCGTCTCGGAGCCAGTCGAAGGTTTCGCGCGTGGCAATGCCGCCCGGCCAGGCCGGCAGCCGAGCCAGGCCGATGATTTCAGGGCGCTCCGGCCAGCGGCGCAGGGACTGGATGAAGCCGCCGAGTTCGTTGACCTCGGCCATTTGCTCGATTAGCTCGGCGCCGCGCAGCACGCCGAACTCCTCGAAGTCGCGCCGCGTCGTCGACAGCGGATTGAAGGTGTTCGTCTCTTGCCAGAGCTGGCCGATGGCGATGCGCATGATGCTTCACTCCGTGCAATGCCATCGGGTGAACGAGTGGTGTTTATCCCAATGGTTCCAGATGAAAGATCAGGAGGTGATGTCAGCACTTTGTCCCGGAGTTGGCTATACCAAGGAGAGAGGGGGATGCCTCAAAATAGGCGGATTGCCAGCGGCCACGGAGGCTGCTTGCCGCCTTGCCGGAGGTCATCCCCATGCGTAGCAGAGCATACCGCAGTAGCGCTGTCAACCAAGTGGACCCCGCCCAGGTTGCCCTGGGCCGTGCCGGCCAAGACCTGATCGTCGGCCTGGACATCGGCAAGTATCGCCTGATGGCCACCCCGCGCTGGCCCGACGGCTGCTTCGGGCGGCCGTGGCGCGTGACCAACCCCAGCGAGCTCCCCGAG
>JAGVLI010000422.1 GCA_020054355.1 Planctomycetales bacterium
GCGCGCCGCCGAAGCACCAACGGCAAGTGCTTTCGCCGTTCGGAGTATAGGTGATTTCTTGCCCGCGCTCGTTCAGCAGTACGCCACCAGCGCCGCGCAGCAGGGCATGCCCGGCCGCATAGTCCCAGCTGCATGGCCCGATCAGCGCTGGCGTAACGGAAACCGCCCCGATGCCATCGCCGCCGGCCACTCGTGCCAACCGATAAGCGATGCTCGGCAGCCGGAGGAACCGCGCCGGTCGAACGCAAACGAGGTTGGCGGCGGAGTTGTGGTCCGCGTCGTGGGAAACGAACACGATGCCGGGTGCTGAACCGGCTGCGGACAGCGAGAGGTTGCTCAGGTTCGGCGTCAGCTTACGGCCATTGCGGGTGAAGGGCTGGCCTTCGGCCCAGGCGAACAGGTCGCCCTCGTCATCGGGATAACCGAACGCATGGACCACGCCCAGCACGGGCACGCCGTCGCGCAGCGCCGCGATGCTGACGGCGCTGCCGCGCCAGCCTTGCAGGTAGGCTGCCGCGCCGTCGTTGGGATCGACGACCCAGGTGAAATGCGGTTCGCCGCGATCCTTGCAGCCCAGTTCCTCGCCGCGATAGTTCCAGCGAAAAGCGCTCAGCAGCTTCTGCTGTATCAGCTCTTCGACAGGCTGGTCGATCTCCGCATGACCGCCGTGCCCGCGCGGACCGCCCGGCCGATGAAACTCCTCGCGCAGCAGCGCGCCGGCCTCCTGAGCAGCTGCGATGGCTGCGGTCAGCGCGGGGGCGAGATCGTTCATGGTGATTCCTCATCCGGCGGTTGCGGGAGTTTCGGAGGTAGCCTCCTGGTAGAATAAGGCGATTGCTGATGAGATGCGAGAGGAGATGAAGATGACACCGACGACGCTGGTTCAATCTGTCCCATCGTCCGTGCGGGCCGTGGGCGGTGATGAAGCGCTCTACGAAGTCATTAACGGCTGCAAGGTGGAGTTGTCCAGGGGAATCTATCAGATCGAAATCGCCAACGTGCTGGCCCGTCACCTGTCGATTCCAGTGGAAACCGGCAAACTGGGCAGGGTTCGATTGGAAGCGCTATTCGCTCTGCCGGGGATCGAGAAACAGCGCCGGCCCGATCTCGCCTTTGTGTCCTACACGCGCTGGGCGCGACAGCGGCCGTTCCCGCGCGGCGACGCCTGGCCGGTGTCGCCCGAACTGGCCGTGGAGGTCGTCAGCCCCAGCAACTTCGCCGCCGACCTGATCCTCAAGGTCCACGACTACTTCCAGACCGGCACGCAGCAGGTTTGGGTGGTCTGGCCGAGCGTCAAACAGGTGTATGTCTACGAATCGCCGACGCAGGTGCGTATCCTGACGATCACCGACGAACTCGACGGCGGGGCGGTGGTGCCCGGCTTTCGGTTGCCGGTGGCCGCGATGTTCGAGGCGACCGTCGAGGACGAGACGGACAACGGCGCGTCTTGACGGTTTGCGAAGCCGCAAGCGGCGCTCCTGCCATCACGGCGCTTCCAGCCGGATATATTCATCCGCGATTTGCTTGCCGGTCGGCACCGTGAACTTCTTCTCCGCCGTGTTGGCCGGGATGTTCTCGACGTGCGTCTTCAGCGCCCCGCCTTCCTTCCAGGCGTAGGTCAGCTTCACCGGGCCGGGCGGCGGGGTGGCGTGGATGCCGTAGAATTCACCCGCCATCAGGCCCGCCTGCGTGCCGCCGCCGAACAGGTGGACCTTCACCAGCACCGTTTTCTGCTTGGCCTTGGCCACGTCGGCGGTGCCGTACATCCAGCCGCTGGAGTATTCGTTGTCCGGCGGGATCACCGCCTTGCTCAAGGGTTGCCAGGTCTTGCCGTTGTCGGTGGAGGTTTCGAGGCGGAAGTCGGTGCCCTCCGGCGGCGGCACCCGGACGTTGAAGCGCGCCGCGGCCGCGACTTGCAGCAGGTCGCCCGGCGCATTCACCTTGAAGACCACCCAGCCCGGCTTCGGCCCCTGCACCTGATAGGCGAATCGCTGCTTCTCGCTACGGCCGACATAGACCACGTTCGGCGAGCGCATGGACTTCTCCTCGTAGACCCCGGCCACGGTTTCCGTCTGGCCGAAGTTCGGCAGCGCGGGGACCACCGCGCGGGAAGCGGCGCGATAAGTGACCTCGCAGCCGTCCGCTTTCAACCGGGGATAGATAGTCTGCGCCACCTGGGTCACGGTCGTGAATTGCAGCAGGTCGAGTCCGGCCTGGCCTTTCCAGCGCAGGCGGACCTGCCAGCCGTAGCGGCCCTTCACCAGGTCGGTGAAGTCTTTCTCGAACTTGCCGGCGGCTTCCCCGGCGCCTTGCCAGGTCTGGCCCTGATCGGTCGAAACTTCCAGGCCGATGGTGCCGACCGCTTGCCCGGACACCACGAAGCCGCCGGTGGCCTTGCCCGCCATCGGGTTGACGCCGTCCACCGGAGCGCCCGCGATGACGTACGGCGAAAAGTGCTGGAAGGTGATACTGGCCTCGCCGCCGCTGATGGCGTGCAGCCGTGGAGAAGCATCCTGGGTCTTGAGGTTGTCCGACATGGCGACCGCGCCCTCGCGATAGCCATTGCCGGTCAGGCTCGGCCGATAGACAAACTCGCCGTTGCAGTAGCTGGCATTGCCGCGCGAGTTCGATTTCGGGCCAAAATGTTCCGGGGTGCCCATGTTGACGAAGGTCCAGTCGCGGAACGGTCCGCCCTTCTGATGGAACCAGTAGCGGCGCTGGGCCGGTCCGCCGAAGTGATCGCGGTCGAAGTAGCGGGTAAAAGTTTCGCCGGCACGCAGCTGCACGATGCCGGGCTGGGCCGCGTAGCCGGCGTTGTACATCTTGAACCACTTGCCGCCCTTGGCGACCTGGTTCCAGCCGTCCTTCATGCCCTGGAAGTCGCCCGGCCAGGCGAAGGGATAGCGGGGCAGCGGGCCACGGTCGTTCTCGATGGACTTCGGGTCTTTGATGATGTCCTCGTAGCCGGCGACGATGCCGTCCTTGCGGAAGACCAAACCGGCCATGTCGGTGTCGAAGGCATGCCAGCTGCCGCCGTACTCGATCTCGCTGTTGGTATGCCCCGGAAACGCCCGCCGTCGAGCGTTGAAGCCCAGCGCCTTCCAGTAAGGCTCGTTCCAGGCATGGACGGTGCCGCACAGCCCGTAGCCGTAGGAAAAGCGGGCACGGTTGGCGTCGTAGACGATCATCTCCTGATCGTCCTTGCCGCTGTTGGGCGTCTTGCCCGGCACGCAGTATTCCTGCGGCGACATCAGATGGAACTGATGCGTCAGCAGCCAGAGGAACATGGCAATGGCCTTGTCCTGGTCGGTCTTCTGGTCCTTGGCGGCGTAGGCCACGCACTGCTCGACGGTCTGAAACGCGCCCTCGCCGGGATACTGCGGATGGGCAGTCTGAATCGTCGGATCGCCGACGCCGGCTTGCAGGCCGCCGACGAGCAGCACGAGCGAGCAGAGTGCGAGAACTCGGTGCATGAATCGACCTCCCGGCGGAATCGGATGCGAGAGCGACTGGAAAACGGGATGGTATCATACGGCGCGGCGGCTGGGAACCGGGGAGGCGTCATTGGCAACCGGCTTGTAATTGCAGTTTGCGAGTGGTCGAAGTCGCGGGCCGATTCGATGCTTGGCCTGGGACACGATGCTATACCGCATACAGAATGGCACCGCCCAAGCAGGGCACGGCGTCATTCCTGGGTCGGAATCACTTCGATTTCGATATCGTTGGAGCGCAGCACGCCGGTCCAGAAACGAGCTTGCTCGTTGGTCGGCCGCCGCCCACCGCCGTTGAAGCCGGTTTCCAAGTTATTGTGATCACTCACCGTATGGACGAGACGCAGCCGCTGCTTGCCTTGATCCGGCGCATCGAGTTGGAAGTAGCGGTTGGCGCCCAGATTGAGCTGAAGCATCTCGTTCTTGCGGCGCTCCAACTTGGCCGGCATCGTGTATTCCAACTTCGACCTGGGAGCGAGCGTCATGAAGACGGGGCCCATGCGGTGGCCGCATAAGTAGGTCGGACTAAATGAAGCCGCGCCTTCTGCGTTCCCGTCATCGGAAAGGCGCGTCAAAACTGAGCCGCATTCAAAACCAACGCCCACGGGATTGCGGCCGACATAGAGGTTGACGTCCTCGTCGGTCGTGTTGTGAATGGTGGACTTCAGTTTAATTTCGTCGCCGACCTTCAGTTTCACTCGGTCGGTCTTGAGTTCGAGCTTGAGCGCCCCGGCCAGCCGTTGGCTGTCGAGCTGTTGCAGGATGCGGTCGGCGCGCAGGCGCGATTCGGCGGACGGCTGACCGGCGAGTGCCTTTACGAGCTGCGCGCGGGCGGCTTCCCCTTTGGCCAGCAGGGCTTCGTCGGCCCGTTCGCGTCTCTCAAAATCCTCGTGGTCGAGTTCGGCGATCAGTCGCTTGACTTCGCTGTCATCGGGAACGGCCGTCGTTAGTAACACGCTGTATGCTAGGACCGTACCCAAGCTCAAACCCACCACGGCCAGAATCGCTTTCATGATTCGACCTCCGGAGCTGATGGTTCGATACACCGAGACCGGCGTCAGACTTCGAGACGCGCGAACGGATCGTTGGCGCGGAAACACTATGTAGGATCATAATGCACTTCCATCATTGCCCCAATCACATTTGCCAGTGCCATGCTGGCGGTAGACTCTGAAGAATAGCTTTTTCTTCGCACCGAGCGAGCCTGTAGCCGAACGAACCCACAGGCTGTTTCCGGCCCGCCGCTCCGTGGATCTGCCGGACCTTCAGACCGTGGCCGAGATCGCCCAGCAAGGAGGGTGCTGCTGGGGCGCCGTCTTTCCGCTCGCCAGCGCGAATGCCCCTCGGGTACAATGCCGCCAACCCGCACTCACTCCAGGAGACATCCCCATGAAGCGAGTTCTTTCCTTGACGGCCCTGCTGCTCATCGCGTTGCACGGCCGGGCCGATGAACCCAAGAAGCTGATCGGCGTGGCCTATGGCAGCCATCCGCGTCAAGTGCTCGACTTCTATCAGGCGAAGTCGGACAAGCCGACGCCCGTCGTCCTCTACATCCACGGCGGCGGCTGGCGGAACGGCGACAAGAAGACCAATCCGCAAGCCTTCCTCGACAAGGGCATCTCCGTCGTCGCCATCAACTATCGCTATGTCCAGAATGCCGTCGAAGACAAGATCGAGCCGCCCGTGAAAGCGCCGCTGGAAGACGCCGCCCGCGCCCTACAGTTCATCCGTTCCAAGGCGGGCGAATGGAACCTCGACAAGAAGCGCATCGGGGCCACGGGCGGCTCGGCCGGCGCCTGCTCGTCGCTCTGGCTGGCCTTCCACGACGACCTGGCCGACCCCAAGAGCACGGACCCCATTGCCCGCGAATCGACTCGTCTGTTCTGTGCCGCCGTCAATGGGGCGCAGGTGTCGCTCGATCCGAAAGAGCTGCGGGAATGGATGCCGAACTACGGCTACGGCGCCCATGCCTTCGGCCTGAAGAACTTTCAAGAGCTGATCGACAATCGCGAAAAAGTCCTGAAATGGATCAAGGAGTATTCGCCGATCGAGCATGTCACCAAGGACGATCCGCCGATCGCGCTGTTTTACACCGGCGAAAAGCCGGTGGTGGGCGCTTCCCCGAAAGACCCCACGCATTCGGGCATCATGGGCGTCAAGCTCGAAGAAAAGCTCAAAGCCACCGGCGTGGAGGTGATCCTGGTCCACCCGGAGCGCACTCACCCGATGTACAAGAACTCCACGGAATATCTGATCGACCGTTTGCTCAAGTGAATCGAGCCGTGACCCGTGCGATGATGGTTCAGGCCCGAGAGGTCCGCCGCGCAATGCACGTCCGCGCGCTTGAAACCTGGTCCTATCTGCCGGATGGTCGCCGTCGCAAGCCGGAGAAAGTGGTCGACCCGTCGTGGCCGTCCATCGAGTCCGCGATCCGCCGACTCGATGGACGGGAGTATCCAATCCTGTTTCTGTGGGCCAGCGATGATCCGGCCAGGCACATGGTCGATGAATTTTCCGAACGGCTGGAGGTGCTCGGAGGAGCAAGTTTCTACTGGCTGGCCGGGACCTTCGGTGGGTACTTCCAGCGACGGCTTCTCGGTCCAACGGCGGGATCGGAGGAGGTCGAGCTTTACGGCCGACGGATCGAGATGGGGTTCGGAGCGCCCGCGCGGAACGTCACCGCCGATACGGAATTGGTGCTCCGGGCTGCCCGATACTACGTCGAGCACGGCGAGTTCGATCCGTCAGCTTCCTGGGAGCAGGGTCGTCTGGTGTAAACCAGCGATACTGCGACCAATCGGCTGCTGCATTGCCTGGGATTTCAGGTCCACCGCCCATTCTCACCGTGAGCTTTTCCACAATCGAAATTCTCATCGGTTTTCGCTTGACATCACGCTCAATTGTAATATGAATAGTTCATAAAGCATTTGGTTTTGCCGCTGTTCCACCTACCGCCCGCACAGACTTCCACAGGTAGCCCTCATGCCGGAAACCCTCGAACGACGCAACCTGAGCGAAACTGTCGCCGAACGGATCAAGCAGTACATCATCGACCACCACCTCAAGCCGGGCGACCGCCTGCCGACCGAGCAGGAACTGTGCGCCCGCTTCGGCGTCAGCCGGGTCTGCACGCGCGAGGCGACCAAGGCCCTGAGTTTTCTGGGCATCATCGACGCGGCCCCGCGGCGCGGACTGGCCGTCGGCCACCTGGACATGAAGCGCGTCACCCAGTACCTGGGCTTCCATTTCGCCATCAGCGACTTTCCGCTGTCGCAATTGCTGGACGCGCGCAATGTGATCGAGTCTGGAGCGTTGCCCCATGTCATGCGCCA
>JAGVLI010000977.1 GCA_020054355.1 Planctomycetales bacterium
GAGCCTCGCCCTCCCGTCGAACATCGGCCGTCACGACAGGAACATCGTCCAGATCAGGATGGCCGCCAGTGCCAGAATCGCGCCCACGCCGAACAGCCAGGCCGGGTGGATGGGCGGACCGCTGCCTTCGTGCTTGCGTTCGTATTCCTTCTCGTGCTTCTTCTTTTCCTCGCGTTCCTTCTCGTGGTGCTGATGATGCTGCTCGTGATGGTCCATGCTTGCTCCTGAAAAGGCGACGTGCTCCGGTGGATCGTAGGGTCCGCTGTGCGGACCACGGCGAGTAGAGGTCCGCACAGCGGACCCTACGGTCTTTGCTCACGCTTGGGCCAGCCAGGCCTTGGCGGCGTCGAGCTGGCCGGCGTCGAAGTACTGGACCTTGGCCATCGTGAAGGGCTTGCAGACCTGGGCCATCCACTTCTCCCAGGTCTTCTCGCCGACCAGGGCGATCTTTTCGATCTTGGTGCAGTGGGTGGTGGAGAACTTGATGTCGTCCCAGAGGGCGTGCAGGTCCCAGCCGTGGAAATCGTGGAACTGGGCCAGCATGCGGACCTTGCCGTGCTTGGCGATGGCGGCGTCGACCAGCGGCACGAACGCCTTGTAGTCCGCGTCGTGGAGCTTGCCGGACATCTTGAAGCCCACGGCCTGGTCCGAGTCCAGGGGAATCTGCTCGATCATGATGCGTTCTCCTTGGGGTAAGGTGCCGACTCAGCGGGCGGCGAACCGGGCGCTGCCGCCTTACTGCTAGAATACAGCGCCACCAGCCGCGCGATCAGCATGGTGACATAGAACAGGCCGGAGGTCGCTTCCAACATGGCCGTCATCCGCGCCAGCCGCGATACGGGAATAATATCGCCGTAACCCACGGTAGTCATGGTGCCGAAGCTGAAATAGACGGCTTCAAAGCCAGTCAGGGCGCGGTTGCCCGCCGGGCCGACGGTGAAGACGAAGGAGTGGGGCACCAGCAACTCCACCAGCAGGTAGGCGAAGGCCCAGAGGATGGCCAGCATCAGATAGACGGCGGCGGCGGCGCACAGCACCTCGCCCGTGACCTGGGGCGACCGCAGGATGAAGCGCAGGAAGTGCAGGACCACGAAGGCCACGAAGACGATGGCCGCCGCCATCGCGAACTGGCGCGGGATCAGGCCGGGCCGGAAGTGATCGAGCCAGATGGTAGTGACGGCGGGGGTCACGAGCAGGGCGGCCAGCAGGAAGGTGCGCCGCTGGCCGCCAATGGCCGGCACCGCCGCCAGCAGCACCACGGTCATCAGGGCAGTCTCGATCAAGTCGCCGATCGGGAAATACTCCACGAACGGCATGGCGACCAGCACCAGCACCAGCGCGGCCAAAAACTGCGCCACCGACACCCGGAGCAGCCCCTCCCGCGCGGACGAGTCCGCGGCGTCAGCCGGTTCGGATTGCTGGGAGTCCTGCACAAGCAGCCTCCGCCAGACAGCGTTGCCCCTCGCCCCTTGCGGGAGAGGGGTTGGGGTGAGGGGTGGATACAGCAGACTCCAGCTCATTACCCCTCACCCCAACCCCTCTCCCGCAAGGGGCGAGGGGCCTTGTATTCTCAGCCGGGTTTCGCCGCGATCGCGCCCACCCAGAGGTTGCCGTCGGTGTGCCAGGGATCGCCGCCGCCGTTCTTGCCTTCGCGGACCTTGTGAAAGCCTTCTTCCACATAGTGGCTCGCGAGGCCGCCGGTCTTTTCCAAGCACTGGAAAAGATAATCGCGCTCGGCGTCCACGTCGGCGGCGGTGACGTGCGTGATCTGGCCGGTGGTCTTGCTCAGGCCGACGTGCTGGTCGTAGACGGCCGAGCCGACCCAGATCGGCCGGCCGTCGAAATCGAGCTTGTCGGTCTTCCAGAAGCGCACGTGATGCCGGTGACGGGGATTGTCGCCCACCGGCTGCTCGAAAGCCAGGTCTTCCTTACGGCCGAAGAGGTAAAGGCTGCTGACGGGCGCGGCGTCGTAGGGCCGCTTGAAGACGGTGGCCTCGGCGATTTCCAGACAGCTCTTGAGGCTGAGCGGATCGGCGGGGTACCATTTCGCGGCCAGCATGATCTCGATGAGTTCGGGTTGCGTGCCGATGAGCGAGACGTTGATCGGGTCGCCGGGAATGCCGGTGCCGGTATAAGTGATGCCGGGAATGTCTTCCAGCGACGGATGCTTGCGGCCGTATTCTTTCCAGAGGTCGGGCACGAGCAGATACGCGGCTGCCGCCCAGGCGAGAATCCCGGCGGCGACGCACAGGCCCAGACGCGCCCAGAGGCTGCGGCGTGGAGAGGGCGGGGCAGTCGGTTCGTCGGCCATTGGCTCGTGGCTTGCTTCGCTCGAAGTGGATTCGTCTGCCATTGGTTCCTCCGGAACTATCCTGCACGCGGCCCAAAATGAGACTTCCGAGCCGCGCACGAAGTAAGCGGTAGGCCGCCCCGCTTACTTCGTGCGCGGCTCAGCGAATGTCACCATAAAGGTCTCATTCGGGGCCGCGCGACGTATACATCCTATTCGGCGTCAGTTTCGGGCATCACGCCGGTCTCGACCGCCAGGCGCACGTCCTCCAAACTGGCTTCCCACGTCGCCCGGTAGGTCGGCTCCAGCGGCACCATGATATGCAGATAATTCGTCAGGAACAGCGGCATGTCGGGCAACGTGTCCCCGACGGCGATCGGCTCGATGTAGGCCGCACGCTCGCCCCCGGTCTCGTAGGAAGCCAGGATGCGGTCCTTGCCTGCGGGAAACGTGAAGTCCTCTTCCTCGATCTCGTCCCAGATGACCTTGTGCATGCCAAAGGGATCGCGCGGCGTGGGTGGGAAGAGATCGACGATCAGGACGTGAATGCCTTTGCGGAGAAAGTCGATGGTCTTCTCGACGAAATCGCGCAGGGCGGCCCGGCTGTCCTTGTTGCCGGGCGAGAGAATCTCGATGACCGCGATGGTCCGGCCGAAGTGATGCTTGACGACGATCCGGTTGGCCCGGCCCCAGCAGAGTTCGTTGGTGGTCCGGCGCACGATTGGAGTGACCGGAGGATTCACAATCGGCCCCTCCGTGCCGCGGCCCATTGCCGGTCGTTGCTCCACGAAAGCGCCCAGTCCTTTCGGCAGTCGGCCGGCGTTCAAGGCATCCTTGATGCGGATCGACCAACTCTGGTGAAAATCGTGGAACACCCCAGCGCTGCACTTTCCGTTATCTCCTCATGGTTTGGAGCGAAAACCCCAGGAAAATCGGGGCTGCTTCCCAACAATGCCATTTTTCAAGGTCTTCAAGGAC
>JAGVLI010000563.1 GCA_020054355.1 Planctomycetales bacterium
CCGGCTTGCGCCCGCGCCCGCAGCAAGTCAGGCAGCGCCAGGCCGCCCAGTCCCAGGCCGCCGACGCGCAGAAAGTCGCGGCGGCTGATGCGGTCGCAATACGAATGCTTGTCACCCCAAATCGTCAGCATCTGGCAGGCTCCCGTGGCAGGACTTCCGGTGTGATGGACCGGGTGGCAGGAAGGAGAAGCCCGAATGATGGGAGAGTATACACGCCGGACCGTGGGATTGGCCAGCAGTTTTCCTCGCTTTCACGCAGGCGACCCCGATCGGGCCGGTTCGATCCTACCGCTGCGGACTTCGTAATACTACGCTCCCCGTTGCGATCCTGCTTGACGGGCTTCCGAACCGGCCATAGCCTGGAAACGTACCAGTAACATTCGATGCGTTTCGCTCGCCGAACTGCCCTGCGCTGCCGGCGCGGGCCGACGATTTTCCCTCGCAGCCTCTTACGGATGAGCTGAAAGTGCCCGATGCACCGTGAAATCTCCCACACCGATCAACCCTTTCAGCCAGAGCGCAACCTGTCGCTCTACTTGCTGACCGGGCTGATCGGCCTGCTCATTGCCGCCGACCTCTGGCCCGTACTGGCCGCCTGGCTGGGCTTGCCGGCCGAGTACGCGCCCTGGCCGCGCCTGATTGCCCGCAGGTATCCCCTCTCGCTGCTGGCCGCGGTCATTGGCGGGGCGCGTGTGCTTTACGGCTCCATTGCCAGCCTGCTCGAAGGCAAGCTTGGCGCGGACCTGGCGCTGGCCATCGCCTGCATCGCGGCCATCCTCATCAACGAACCGCTGGTGGCCGCCGAGGTGGTCTTCATCGGCATGTTCGGCGAATGCCTGGAGAGCTTCACCTTCGAGCGGACCCAACGGGCCATTCGTTCCATCGTCGAAGTTTGCCCGCGCCGTTGCTGGCTGCTGCGCGACGGCCAGGAAGTCCGCGTGCTGACCGAGGAGGTGCAGGTCGGCGATCGGGTGGTAGTCAAGCCGGGAGCGCGGGTGCCGGTCGATGGCGTGGTGAGCGAGGGCCGATCCGCCGTCGATGCCAGCGCCCTGACCGGCGAAAGCCTGCCAGTGGACAAGGGGCCGGGCGACGAAGTGCTGGCCGGCTCGCTGAATCAGTTCGGCGCGCTGACCATCGAAGCGAAGCGGGTGCAGCAGCATACGGTCGTCGGCCGGGTGATCGAGCTGACCTCCCGTGCCCTGAAGGACAAGGCCCCACTCGAACGCACCGCCGACCGTCTGGCCCGGTACTTCCTGCCCGTGGTCCTGGGGCTGGCCGCGTTGACATTCCTGGTTTGCCTGCTCTTGTACTGGGGACCGCTGGCCAGGCAACGACTCGAACTCGGCCCGGCGATCCGCATGAGCGTCTACCCGACCCTGGCCGTCCTGGTCGTGGCCTGTCCCTGCGCTCTGATCCTCGCCACGCCGGCTGCCGTTATTGCCGCTCTGGGCCGACTGGCTGGCACTGGCATCCTCATCAAGGGCGGTTCGGCCATCGAGCGCCTGTCCCAGGTTCGCGCCTTCGCGTTCGACAAGACTGGCACCCTCACCGAAGGCAAGCTCGAACTGGGCGACGTGCTGCCCATCGGCGGCGTTGCGCCCGACGAGGTGCTGAAAGTCGCCGCGACCGCCGAGCAGGGCAGCGAACATCCGATCGCGCGGGTGATCTTGCAAGCCGCCAGAACCAAAACTCTTTCGCTCGACCCACTCGCGGACTTTCAGGCCCAGCCGGGGGCGGGGGTGGCGGCGCGCACGGCGGGCGACCCTGGGATTCGTATCCTCGTGGGCACGCCGCGCTTGCTGGAAGAACGGAAGATTCCGATTCCGCCGGCAGCGCTGGACTTGCTGGACCGCCTGGATAGCTCCGGGCAGACGGCCTTGCTGGTGGCGCTCGACGACATCGTGCTGGGCGCCATCGGCACGCGCGACCGGGTGCGTCCCGAAGCAGCGGATGTGTTGACGCAATTGCGCAACCTCGGGATCGAACGCATTGCCCTGCTGACCGGCGACCGCAGCGCGGCAGCAAAAGCGGTCGCGGCGACGGTCGGTATCGATGAAGTTCATGCCGAGTTGCTGCCGGAACAAAAAGCTCTGGCAGTGGCCAGTGGTCCGTGGCCAGTGGCCAGCATAGGAACCGCTGTTCCCCGACCCATCGTTGGCACTGAGGCTTCGCTCTTTTCTTTACTGGCCACTGGCCACCGGCCACTGGCCACTGCTTTTGTCGGCGACGGCATCAACGATGCGCCCGCCCTGGCTCGCGCCCAGGTCGGGCTGGCCATCGGCGGCACCGGCACCGACGTGGCCGCCGAAGCAGGCGACATCGTCTTGATGGGCGATCCGCTGCGTTCGTTGCCGTTGCTGCTCAAGCTGTCGCGGGAAACCGTCCGCATCATCCGGCAGAACATCCTCATCTTCGCCTTTGTCATCAACGGCATTGGCATCGTGGTCACGGGCTGGCTGTGGCCGCTGTTCGCGCCGGCCAGCTGGTACGATCAGGCACCGCTCGCGGGCGTGATCTATCACCAGTTCGGCTCATTGCTCGTCTTGCTCAATGCCATGCGGCTGCTCTGGTTCGAGCGCGGCCCGGCCCGGCACCCGGCCTGGCAGGGTCTGCGGGACCGGATGCAGCGCATCGATGCCTGGTCGGCGCAGCACCTCAATCTCGACGAAGCGCTGCACTGGCTCGCACATCATGTCCGCAGCGTGACGACCTTCGTCGTCGGCTTGCTGGTCGCGGGCTGGCTGCTGAGCGGCTTCGTTCAAGTCAATGCCGACGAAGCCGCCGTCG
>JAGVLI010000504.1 GCA_020054355.1 Planctomycetales bacterium
ATTTCGACGTGGCCCTGTGGACCGACATCCGCGATGAGGCTCGGCGCGGCGTCCTGAAGAAGCTGCCAGCGCCCATCATCGGCTCGGACCAGCGGCGCGACGCCGCGTCCTTCGCCGAGACCAACGCCCGTGCTGCCGGGGTCGGCCATCTGCTGCGTTTCCAGGTGCAAAACGTCCACGACTTCCGGCCGCCGGAAGGACCGCCGGGAGTCATCCTGTGCAACCCGCCTTACGGCGAGCGCATCGGCGAGGAAGCGGAATTGAAGGGGCTGTACCGCGTGCTCGGCGAGGTCTTTCGCGAGCGCTGCCAGGGTTGGCACTGCTGGGTGTTCACGGGCAATCAGGAATTGGCGAAACACGTCGGGCTGCCCGTGGCCGAGCAGGTGCCGTTGTACAACGGCCGGATTCCTTGCAAGCTACTGCGCTACGAAGTGTAGGGTCCGCTGTGCGGACCATGAACCCCGAATCATCGTGTGGTTCTATGGTCCGCACAGCGGACCCTACAATCTGGTCCGTGGGGCAGGTTTTCAACCTGCCGGACAGGTTGAAAACCTGTCCCCACGTCAAACGCTCGGCTCGCGGCGAAAAATCCAGCGGACCAGTTCGACCGCACCGACCAGCAACCCCGCCGGCAAGCAGACCCAGACGAATTCGCTCCAGAGCGTTTCCAGCGCGCGGGTGGTCTTGAAGAAGTGCAGACCCATTTCGGAAACCTGGATCGGCCGCCACGGCGACCAGAAGCGTTCGTCGTCGAAGGGCGCCAGCAGGCCCACTCCTTCGCCGCCGCCATAGGTGCAGGCGTCGAGCAAGCCGTGCGAGACCGTCGCCACGAAGAACAGGCCCCACAGGTCCCAGAAGCGCGTTTGACAATGCCGATAGCAGATCGCCGCCGCCAGGCCGCCCGTGAACCACGCGAACGGTATGGAATGGGTGAACCCGCGATGGCCGAGCATCGCTTCGTAGGGAATGCCGAATCGGAAGGCGAGCACGTCGATATCGGGCAGGATGGCGAGGATCACCAGCGCGTCCCAGTACCAGACGCGGGGCATCCGGCGGGCGGTATACAGCCGGCCCAGCGCCAGCCCCACGACGGCATGCGTGATGATCGTGGGCATGGAACGGCTTTCAGAAGCGCGAGCAGCGCGGACCGCAGGGCGGGCCGCTGGATTGGCAGGCGGTAGGCAATGACGTGGCGGTGCCCGGTTTGGCGGGCAGGCTCAGCAGCCGTTCGAGCTTGGGGCTATGGCATTCCGGGCATTCGTCCGGCTCGCTGTTCAGCACCAACTTCTCGAAGGTATGTTCGCACTTCGCGCACTGATATTCGTAAAGAGGCATCAGCTGAACTCCTTGCCGCTCGCGGCTTCGCACGCCGCGCTCAGTTTCGCCGTTTCTTGTAGACTTCGCTGGCCTTCTGCAGGAATTCGCGCTCGCTGGCCGTCAGGCTGGCCTGCCCGGTGCGGCCCACCTTCTCCAGCAGGGCATCCACCTTGGCTTCCAGGTGCTCGTCGCTCTCCGGAGACGAAGCGGAAGCCGCCGCCGTGACGGACATGGCCGGCTGCGGCGCTTCCTCGCGGTAGATGCGCAGCTCCGGACGCTGGCGCGGCCGTTGCCAGGAGCGGAAGTCGGGCAGCAAGTTCAGCAGCCGCCATTGCCGGTTGTAGTACAGGAAGCCGAAGGCGGCGCCGCCCAGGTGGACGCTGAAGGCGGTGTCGCCGGTGCTGCCGCCGAGCAAGCCGAACAGGTCCTGCGCCACGTTGAAGATCACGAACAGCCAGATCGGAATGGGCAGCACGAAGAACAGGTAGATGACCCGTGTCGGGAAATGGCTGGCACAGATCACCAGGATGCCCGTGACCGCCCCGGAAGCTCCGAGGCACGGAATGGCCGGATTGGTGATGCCCAGCAAGCCGCAGCTGACCTGGAACAGACCGCCGAACAGGGCGCAGGTCAGGTAGAGGACGGTGAACTCGCGGGTGCCGTAGATGTCCTCGACGTCGCTGCCGAACCACCACAGGAACAGCATGTTGAACAGCAGGTGCATCAGGTTGGCGTGCAGGAAGGCGTAGGTGACGAGCTGCCAGACCTGCCCGTGCATCACGTCTTGCACGTCCAGCCAGAAGAGTTCGGTGAACGGCCCCATCGATCGGCCGCGCGGCGTGGTCAGCACCTGAATGAGGAAGATGCCGACATTGAGCATGATAAGCCATTTACAGGCCTGCCCCCGGCCGGCGAATGCCTCCAGGAAGCTCGGCCCTTCACGGCGGTAGTATTCGCGATCGTAGATGCCCATGACCGGACCCTGCGGTCAACAGCCGAACGGAGAGCGTCACAGATTATTCATACCACACCGGGCCAGAGGGAAAAAGACTTTCACGAATGGAAAACTCTCCCGGTGGCATTTCCCGGTCGGCTTGTTCCGCCTGCAAGCGGTAATAAACGGCCTGAATCGGGTAATACTGATTCGACGCTCGCAGCCGGTCGATTATTTTCGCGAGCGCTGCGATTGGGCGAACCGTTCGCGCCAAGCGCGGTTCTTTTCCCCGGCTCTCGCACCTGGTATACTGGGGCGCGGAATTCATCGTGGGGGAAGCACTCATGTCCGTGAGCATTGCCGCCCTGGGGATCGACCGGCTCAGCGTGGCGGAACGACTGGAATTGATCGAGCAAATTTGGGACAGCTTGCCCGAGCAAATGTCGCCGGCCGAGGTTCCCGACTGGCATCTGGCGGAACTCGCCCGACGGCGTGCGGAAGTGGATGTGCAACCGAATCAGGGCAAGCCCTGGCGCGAAGTCTGAGATTGAGGATGTAACGCTTTTCGGATGGTTCCTGCGAAACCGCAAGCGGTGCCGTTTGCTTCCCGATTCCAACGAGTTGACCCATGCCCCATAGTTTCCTGGCTGGCGTCTTCGCCCTGGCCGCCCTCCCGATCCTCGCACCTGCTGCCGAGCCGCCCGCGAAACCCTCCCCCTGGTTCACCGATTACCCGACGGCCCGCGCCGAAGCGCGCCAGACCGGCAAGCCGATGCTCGTCGTCTTCCGGTGAGACGCCTGACCGGACCCCAAGGGGTTTGACGAGCAGGTTGTTCGTCTGGACAAGCCGCTTGCCGATCTGGCCGGGGAATTCATCCTGGTCCGCGTGCTCAATATGCGCGGCGTCAACCTCAACGTCTTCGATTTCGACTATGACCTCGAATGGGCGGCGCTGTTCCTCAACGCCGATGAAACCGTTTATGGGCGCTTCGGCGGCCAGAAGGCGGATGCGGGCGATACTTACCTGACCTTGAACGGCCTGGCCCACGCCATGCAAGCGGCGCTGACCCGGCATCGACAGGCCAAGAAATTGGAACCCGTCGCGCCGCGGCCGGCCGACACCGTCGAGCAATACCCGGCCGCGAAGCGTCTCCCGGCCAAAGCCTGCATTCACTGCCATCAGGTTTACGACTATCGGCGCGCAGCTGCGGAAACGGCCGGCAAGTTCCGCAAGGACGATGTCTGGGTCTATCCGCTGCCGGAGAACCTCGGCCTCACGCTCGACCCCGAACGCGGCGACCGGATCAAAGCCGTGCGCGCCGGCTCTCCCGCGGCGCGCCTCGGCCT
>JAGVLI010000037.1 GCA_020054355.1 Planctomycetales bacterium
GGTGGCACCGCGTGCGGGCGTCAGCGCCGTCTGCAACCTCGAAGTGCAGGGCAGCCAGGCTTTTCACGTTTCGCCGCTGGGCATCCTGGTTCAGGACGCCGGCAGCATTCGCGCCGGCCGCTGATTCCCGAACCATTGCCAACCGATCATCAAGCAAGCCCACGGGCAGCCATCCCGTGGGCTTGTGTATTTGTAGGGTCCGCTGGGCGCACTTTTGGACTGCCACGATCCGCACAGCAGACCCTACAGGCTGTATTTTGCCGCGCTGGGTGCGACCAGCAAAGAGTTGCTGGATGCCGCGCCGCCGGCCGAAGCAAAGAAGTCTGCGGCTGGAAAACACCCAGCTGCCGGGCGTGCCGAAAAAGGGCTTCATCGCCTTGCAGCATCACGGCGATCCGATCCAGTGTCAACTGCCCGAATGGCGGGTGGCACGTCCCTCGGTACTCCGCGGGCGTGCGAGCGACGTGCCAAACTGCGTGCGTCAAGTCGTTTCCAGGTTTGGCACGCCCTCGGAGTACCGAGGGACGGGCCGCCCGGCCGTTAGTACGTATGCTCCACACGCATCGCACGGAATGTGGGCGTCGTTCGTAAGCAGCCAAAGGCGCCAGCTTTCTTGAGGCCCTCGACAAGCTGGTCCATCGCCTTTCCATAGGCGCTGACAGTTTGCTCATCGTCGTCCATTCCATGATGTCGCTCATACGCCCGCTTGTCAAATCCTGCACCCGTTGTCATCGTTGCGAAGCCCTGGTACGCCCAATCGCCAGTGTTCCAACGAAGTGTCTTCATACCTGCCCTTGTGCGGTACGGGTTTCCTCGGTCGCGTTCCCGCACGCGGTCTTTGTTGATGACGGCCAGGCAAGCGATGCTGTCCGATCAATCCAGGCCATCATCTTCTTCCGCATACGTGAGGATTTGGTCAGCGTCTTGCAGGTCCCATGGCGATAGATCATCCCAACGATCGATCGGCCGACGTCCGTAGTCCCATCGTTCACGATACTGCTTGACCGTCTTCTTGTATTCGCGCTCGGAGTTCAAACAAAGCAGCGCAGCATCGATGGCAAAAGCGTAGAAAACTTCGTCCTGGTGATCCTTAGCGAATCGGCGAATCTCCGCCTGGCAGAATTTCTTGAGCTTCCTGGCGTCAAAGGCCATGGACATCCTCTGCGAGATCAAGCTGGCGAACCATTGTTTATCTTGCGCCGCCCAGCCCATTGCCAGGCGGCCTGCAAGACCGTTAGCCGGCGCCAGCTTGTAGCTGGCTAGGCTAGACCGGCGCGGCCGGGTGGCACGTCCGTCGGTACTCCGAGGGCGTGCCGAACGTCGCAACGACTTCTCACACAACAGATGGCACGTCCCTCGCACGCCCTCGGAGTACCGAGGGACGTGCCACCCGGCCTCTCGCAGTTCGTGGAACTTACAGCACCTCAACCGGCACCTCCGAACGCCGTGAAAGGTTCCGGTCGCCGGTCAAGAACACCGTCGCGCCGACCTCCACGGCCGTCGCGTAGTGAATGGCATCGGGAGTCTTGAGGTTGTACCGGGCGCGAAGGTCCGTGGCCCGTTCGACCACCGCCGAGTCCATCTCGACCAGGACTAACTCGATACCGGCGAAGAACACGTCGAACTGGGCCAGAGTCGCAAGGTCGCCTGCCCGCAGCGGCTTCGACCGGCACTCCAGCCGAGTCAGGCGCGACGTGGTCAGCGACCCAGGCACACCCAGCGACGCGGCCAGCCGGGCCGCCAACGGGGCGCGGGTCGCGGCATCCCCTTCGACCAAACGGATCACCACGTTCGCATCGAGGTAGATCAGCGGTCGCCCCACTCGTCGCGTTCGGCCCGCACTTGGGCCAGGATGTCGTTCCCGCTCCGAAGCACAGCGGCGGTGCCGAAGGCGTCGGCGACCGACCCGCGTGTTTGGGGTGAGGTGAGAGTGATGACCAGCTGAGCGGCCCCTTCCGCGTCGGGCAGCGGGCCGTCCGGGATAAACGTCCGGCCAGCATACCGGCCCCGGACAATCAGCGCCTGATCCATCGGGTTCCCTCCAGAAAACACCGATCAATCTATCACACTCAGCCGCGCGCCGGAAGTCTGCCGGGGCCGAACTGTCGCACCGCTGCCCTGCGATTCCCCTGCAAAGCGTCAGCGTTTCAGGGACGGGGGCGTATGGTCACTTGACTTGGAAAGCCTGATGAAGGTTCGGCCCTCCCCGACTCTCTCATGTGATCCACAAATCGTGGCACGCCTGCTCGTAGCTCTGCTCCAAGTCCAGCGGCACGGCGAGTTGCCCGGTCAGCCAGAGCGGCAAAGTGGGCAACGGTTGTCCAAGCGCGAGCGCGTGCGACCAGGTTTGCAGCAGCATCCGCTTGCCCTGGGGCCGCCACCGACACGACACGGCGTAGAGATGCGGTCGCGGTTCGCCCAGGCTCGGGTCGCTTTGGCCGAGGAACTGCAACAACTCGGCGTAAAGGTTGAATTGCCGGGGCGTCACCACATCGACGATGCTGACGGTGACGCCCTTTTGGAGCAGGGCCGCGCATTTCCCGACGAAGGCATTGCGCTTCTCCGGCCGATCCTTGTTCCCGGGGCTGACCAGTTCGATGGTGGCGACGAGTTGCCGACCGCGTTCCACGTCGTAGATGCGCACGGAATACTCGTCGTAATCGGGAACCTCGGTTTCGACGGCGACGGTCGGTTCGGGTTCGACTTGCGAGCCGGGATGTACGGTGGGAGCGGCGACATACCCTGGGGGCAGGCGCTGGCGAAGTTGCCGGACGATCTCCGCCGGCCACATGCCATGCAGGGCGTCCCAGGCGGCTTGCAGGCTCACCGGCGGGCGAAAGTGATCGCGGAGCGGCATGGGGACCTCCTCTACCGCCAGTGTACCACGACCGACGGGAGGACCAAAGGGATGCATCCCGCGCCAGGAAACGGGTGTGCGGACCACGAACCCAGGTTCATCAGGCTTCATGGTCCCTACAGCGGACCTTACGAGCACGGCCCTCAACCGCCACGGCCACCCGGATGCATCCGGGTGGCCGTCCTGGTTCGTTACTTCTTTTTCGGCTTCCGTCCCGGAATCTGCCGGGCTTTCCGCCGCCGCTTCGCGGCCGTCCGCAGTTCTTTCTTGCGCATTCTTGCTTCCTGGTTAGAGTTCAGTCGGTCGCCCCGGCAGCACTGCCCGGCAAGGGCCTATTGTATGGACCATCGGCCCCGCCGGTCGAGAGCAGCCTCATTCCTTGGCCGCCGGCGCGGCCAGCGGCTTGCCTTCCTTGAGCCAGGCTTCGTTGTAGGCGGCAGCTTGCAGCCGCGCGCCGAAGTGATAGATCACGCCGTTCGGAGCCTGGGCCAGCGACATGTAGCCGCCGACGTTATCGACCTTGCGGATGTGCGGCCAGGTCTTGCCGTCGTCGAACGACAGGGCCGCGTACGCTCCGCCGCCGACCAGCTGCTTTTTGTTGTCGAAGCTGACTAGCAGTAGCGCCCCGCTGTGCAGCTTGAGCGCCGCCGCCTTTTGACCGACGCTGATGCCGGGCAACGTCGTCGGTCGTGCTTCCCAGGTTTCGCCCTGGTCCTTCGAGATGAAGACCGCGAGCGGCTCGGGGCCGCGCAGGAACGCGAGAAAGCTGCCGTCGTCGATCTGCACCACCGCCGGGTGGATCGCGTACTTGCCGGCGGCCTTGCGCAGGTCGCCCTGGCCGACCTTCCAGGTCTGGCCGCGGTCCTTGCTGATGAGCACGCGCTCGTCGCGATGCCCGTTGTCGCCATCGACCGCCAGCACGAAGGTGCCGTCCTTGGCGATGAACGCCGAGCAGGGCTGGCTCATGTTCTGCGGATGGTCGCGCGACAGGATGATTTTGGGCTTCGACCAGGTAGCACCGTTGTCGTCCGAGGTGCGCATGCAGTCGGCGGCGTTGTCCCAGCCGCTAAGCGACTGCGTGAAGAAGTGATAGAGGCGCTTGCCGTCCGAGAGCAGCACCGGCGCATGGGCGTTGCAATCGGGCACGGTGAAGAACGAGGACGCCGGCTCCCAGTGGTCCGCGCCGACGCGCAGCCGGCTGGCGGCCTGCGCGCATTCCCGTCCTTCTTCCGAAACGGTCGAGTACCACACCGCCAGCACGTCGCCGTTGGGACAGACGATGACCGTCGAGTAGTGGTTCCAGGCGGCGAAGATTGGCCCCCAGGCATCCTTCGGCATCTCCGCCAGCTTTTTCTCCTTGGTGAAATCGACGAAATAAGGCCGTGCCGGATCGGGTCCGTCCTTCGGCGCGGGGCTTTGCTTCACGTTCTGCTGATTCAGCGGCGGCGGCGACGCCGGCAGCGGTTTGCTCTTCGGCAACTCGCCGAGCGCGACGCGGAAGCCGGTGCAGCGGTTGGCATCCTCGGGCAAGTGGCCGGAGCGATTGGCCGAGCGGAC
>JAGVLI010000311.1 GCA_020054355.1 Planctomycetales bacterium
AGGGAACGGGCGCCGCACCAGGCTTGCAGATCGTCCCAGTTCAATTTGCGCCAAACCGCCTCGTCAGCGGCCGATTTTTCCGGTGCCAGATTGGGTTGAGTCATAATGTTGGGTTCGCGATCCAGGAGTTGAGCTTCGCCCTAATGCTGCTTCCAGGCACGGTTGGCCCGTGGGTCACGATTCCAATCGTGACAACTTTCACTGCCTGTCACGATTGGAATCGTGACCCACGAGCAGGTGGTCACTTGATTTGGCACTGTCCACCTGCGGTATTTTACTCGGAAGCCAACGAAGCGGAACGAATAGAATCGCGGATTTGTCGGACCGGGTGAAAATCGGAACCGACGAAGTGTGGGAGCGCTGCCGTCCGGCTGGAAAGCCTGACCTAAATCCGTGCCGACCAGGTCCAGTGCCGGTCGGTCGTTTGCTGGACCGTGGCGGGAGCGAAGCCCAGCTCGGCCGCCAGTTGCCGGATCTCCGTCAGCGTCAGGGCGGCGTGCAGCGACTCCGAGAACATTTTTTGCTGATGGGCGTTGGCGTCGCCCGCGTAGGTCCGCACGAGATGCTGGAGCATGACGTCGTCGGCCGGCCGCAGCAGGTCGCGGACGAACAGCACGCCGCCCGGTTGCAGCACCCGTTTCATTTCCGCCAGCACGCGCCGCGGTTCGGGAATGTGGTGGACGATGCTGTTGGAAATCACCGCGCCGAACGACCCACTGTCATAGGACAGCTGCTTGGCGTCCTGTCGCTCCAAGGTGATGCGCTGCTCCAGCCCGGCGGCGCGGACGTTGGCCCGGCCCACGGCCAGCATGTGCTCGGCCAGGTCGATGGCGACGATGCGAAAGCCGGTTGCTTGCTTGCAGAGTTCGATGGGGATTTGCGCCGTGCCCGCGCCCACGTCGAGGACTGGACCCTGGCCCTGCCAGACGGCGAGGAAGTCCGCGGCAAAGATGCGGTTGACCGAGCTATGGTCCATCGCATCGTAATCGCGGGCTTCCTCGGCCGAGTCCATGACCTCCGGTTCGAGAACGCGGTCCAGCATGCGGCATGCGGTGGTTCGAGAAGGGCGGGGCGCGAAACGCTGAGTCGGCTCACTGTGTACTCAGTGCTGCGTACTCGGCACGGGGTGCCAGAAGGCGCTGTTCCCGGCGCGTTTGCTCGTCCCGCAAGGCGCCCAGCAAGGCGGCCCGCACTTCCCAGTCCTGCGCGCCCTTGCCGTCCCATTCGCGGATGACGGTGGAAGTCGCGGGATTCAGGCCGGCTTGCCCGTGCAGCCAGGCGATGCCGGCGTCCTGGGTCAGATGCGACGTGCGCGGGTGGTGCCAGGCGATGTGCGTCGCCAGGCAGCCCATCGGCAGCGCCCGGCTGAAGCTGCCGCTGATGAGCAGCGGACTGCCCTTTTCCAGTAGTTCGATCAGACGATCCACGCCCGCGTCCGTGACGTGGGGCAACCAGGCCGCGCGAAACTCCTGCAAGCATTCCTGGCTTAGCATAGGCTGACTCCTGGCAAGGCAGTGAACTGATGGACAGATCGTCCGGCGAATCCGTCCGGAGGTCTATTATATTGTGTAGTCCAGATGGAAATGGGTTCACGGCCGAGGTAATTGGCTTGCGGACAGATTGAAAACCTGTCCCCACGCCAAGTTCTGTCCGGCGGTAAAAAAACCCCGCCGTCCGCGGATGCGAACCGGCGGGGCCGGAACAGAGAAGAGGCCGTTGATGAGAAGGGAGGGTAACGTAGAGCCTTTTCCGTGTCAATGGTACTTTCGGGAAAATCTCTATTTTAGGAAAACTACTTCCAGCCCTGAACCGCTCGCGGTTTAGCAAGCCCCTATCCCGGAAACAGGAACTCCAGTAACTGCTTGTGTTTACGGTATTCCGGGATCACAATATCCGCTCCGGCTTCGACCAGCCGCTGGCGTTTCCATTGGTTGATGCCCCGTCGATTTACCTCATCGCTGGCGACCGCCACCGCCACCCCGCCCGCCCGTTTCACCTCCTCAATCTCCACGAAGCCATCTCCGAAGGCCAGCAGTTGTTCCCCATGCAGCCCTTCTTCCTCCAGGATACGTCCGATCACCATCTTCTTGGAGAACTTCTGGTAATCGTCCTGGGCGCCATAGATGTGCTGGCCGAAATAGGGCGTCAAGCCGAGCAACTCCGCTTCGTGGCGGACGAACTTGAGGTCGGTGCCGCTCGCCAGGTAGAGCTTCAGGCCGCGGCGCTGGAGTTCCGTCAGGAAGGCATGACTGCCCGGCACGGCCCAGTGTTCGGTGGTCGCGGTGCCGGAGGCAAGCTGATCGAGGCGGCCCTGGATGCGCTGCATCAGCAGCTGATGGTAGCGCTCCTTGTAGGCCAGCGGTTCCAACGGCTGCCCGCCGCGCTGCTTGACCTCGTCGGCCAGCTGGATCATCTGATAGATGGTCTGCCGGCCGTTGAGGCGCATCACGAAGCTCTCGACGGCGGCGGTCAGCTCGGCATCGCTTTCCTTCGTCTGGGTTTCGCGCAGCGCCGCGACCATCATGGGAATCATGACCTCCGGCCAGCCCTCGCGGATGAGCGACAGGGTGCCGTCGAAGTCGAAGAGCACGGCGGTGAACCGCCCGCGCGGCAGGTCGGGGCGGAGGATTTCGATTTCATCGTCGAGGAACATGGCAGCGGGTCCAGGGTGAGTGGAGTACCCAGTACAGAGTACACTGTACCGAGTGCCTCGGTAAGCCTCGCGCCGCTGGCGGCTGTGAGCGAACGGAGACCATGAAACGTAGGTCAGGCTTTCCAGCCTGACAGTCAGGCTGGAAAGCCTGACCTACGTCATTGCTTCCGAACGCCCTTCGCAAGCCCCTACAGCTGGCACGATCCGCAGCAGCTGCCAGGTCGCAGCTTGCCGCTTCGGGAATCTGGGCAAGTTGGTCATGAGAGGGATAATGGGGATGCCTTATACTCCTCTTGGCCAATGACCCATCGGCTGGCACGATTCCCCGGAACAGAGAGCGGAAGCGGTATGCACCTTTCACAGTACCTGGCCGATCACCACGTCGTCTTCGAGACTTTGCCCCACGCGCCGGCGTTCACGGCCCAGCGCCGGGCCAAGTACCTGGGGCTGTCCGGCAAGCAGGTCGCCAAGAGCGTGCTGCTGCGCGGACC
>JAGVLI010000136.1 GCA_020054355.1 Planctomycetales bacterium
GAGCAAGCCGAGGCGGCGACGGCCCACACCATCGGTCGGGCGGTGGACTCGCACTATGACGGCGGGCTGTTGCAGTTCCTGGACGACTGCGACTGGCAGGGCCGCGTCTACGCCCACGAAACCGCCGGTGTCGGCTACATGGACTGAACCCCCAGCACAGGAGCAAGACCGATGGACCCCAACAAAGCACTGTCCGACCTGTTCCGCATGGCCCGACTGGTCGAGGGCACCCATCACGCCGGCCGCATGGACGAACTGCCGGCCGGCAAGCTGCTGCTCGACATGGCCGAACGCTTCTTGGCCCTGGACGCCTGGCTGGCCCGTGGCGGCTATCTGCCACTCCGCTGGCACCTGCCCCAAGCCCTGAAACGCGGCTGACGCAGAGTGAACCGCGCCGAGTTTGACTCGGCCGGTCTAATGCGGCCTGGCATTTCGCCAGCCGGTCACCAGCCCGGAAACAAGGTCCAAGCAAGGGAGAAACAGCCATGCAACTCTTCGAGAAGTACCGCCCCGCCAGCCTCAACGCCGTCGTCGGCCAGGACAAGGCCGTTGCCAAGGTCCAGCAGCTGGCCAACCGTGCCGGTCTGGCCGGGCGAGCCTACTGGATTAGCGGCCAGTCGGGCACTGGCAAGACCACGCTCGCGAAGCTGATCGCCCAGGACGTGGCCGGCGCTTGGGACGTGGACGAAATCGACGCCACCGGACTGACCGTCAACCAGCTGCGCGAGTTGGAAGAACGGTTGCACTACAAGGGCTTGGGCGGCAAGGGAAGAGCGGTGATCGTCAATGAAGCCCACGGGCTGAACAAGGCCGTCATTCGCTCGCTGCTGGTGATCCTGGAACGTATCCCGCCCCATGCGGCCTGGATATTCACCACGACAATTGAAGGGCAGGAATCGCTCTTCGAGGACTACGACGACGCTTCCCCGTTGCTCTCGCGCTGCGTCCCGTTGCCGCTGGCCCGTCGCGACTTGAGCAAGGCATTCGCCGAACGGGCAATGGAGATTGCCCGCGCCGAAGGCTTGGACGGCAAGCCGCTGGCGAACTACCTGGCGCTCGCCAAGGACTGCCGCAACAACCTGCGCCTGATGCTCTCGCGCATCGAAGCCGGCGAAATGTCAGAGTGATTTGACCAACCGTGGAAGATCGCGGAGGGCCGGGACGTTGCAACCGTCCCGGCCCGAAGCAAAACCCCAAACCTATACGAAAGGGATTGTGCAATGACCAAGCCTACCGAGCGCGAAGAGTTCTTACTAGTCATGGGTCAGGAGTTCCCCGGACGCGGCGACCTGGCAGGCATCGTCCGGCTGCTGCTCCGCCTGGCCAAGACGCATCTTCGTTGGGCTGAAACAAGGTGCAATCGAGAGGTAAACGAGGCCGAAGAGCGGCGCGAAGAGCGGTTGGAGCAGCGGATTTCCGAGCTGTGCGCCGACCTGGGAATCCGAGTGAAGTTCGGCGGCGATCCGCGCGGCTTCACCGTCAAGCTGTTCCTGCCGTCCGGCCGGTACAACTCATTCGGCGGCAAGGAAGACGGCTTCGGCGTCCCCCAGTGATGAAATGAGCAACAGACCTACCCCGGACGGCCCGCAGAGTCGTCCGGGGCTTTCCCATCGTTTTCTGCGCCACTCCTGGACGCTCCACCGAGGACGTTATGACCGAGGAACGATCGAAAACGGTAAGCCGTTTCTGTTGGTGTCCCATCGGCAAGCATCAGCACTGGTGCGCATTGAAGGCGCGCATCAAGCCGAACCGTTTCGGCGAGTACATTTTCGCCTGCCACCAGTGCATGGTGAAGGACCAGCTGCAAGGCCATCGGGAGCAAATCGCTGCCGAGCCAGCGCCGGCTGAAACGTTCACGTTCCACCACCAACAGCTTGCCAGCTTTCCGGCAGTGCGTGCCGAAGCACGCCAGCGCCATCCCGGCATGTTGCTGCTTTTTCACCTGGGCGATTTCTACGAACTGTTCGACGAAGACGCGCAGCTGGCCCATCGAGTCCTTGGCCTGACACTGACCGTCCGGGAGGGCGCTTCGATGGCGGGCTTCCCGTGCCACCACCTCGAAACCTACCTGCGTCAATTGCTGCAAGCCGGACACCGCGTCGCGCTTTGTGATCCCGTTGAATGATTAGAAGGAAGGAAACATGAATACCGCCGTCTTGTACGCCCGCTTTTCTCCGCGCCCCAATGCCGCCGATTCCGAAAGTTGCGAAACGCAGCTGGAGCGGATGCGTTCCTACTGCGCCGCTTCCGGCTGGACGATTCTGTCCGAGCATCGCGATGACGGCCTGAGCGGTTCCCAGGCAGCCAACCGACCGGGCCTGCAAGCCGCGCTCGCAGCGGCCTGCCGTCCGGCAACCGTGCTGGTGGTTTATTCGCTGTCCCGGCTGGCGCGCAACACCAGTGACGCCATCGGCCTGGCTGCGCGACTGGACGCAGCCGGCGCGGACCTGGCCAGCCTGCACGAAAAGATCGACACCACCAGCGCCATGGGCCGCTTTCTGTTCCGCCTGATGGCTTCGCTGGCCGAGTTGGAGCGCGAGCAGATTGCCGAACGGACCAGCGATGCGATGCGCCGGCACCAGTCGAGCGGCCGGCGCATGGGCTGCACGTCGGCCCCCAACTTGTGGGCTGGCAAGGAAGTGGTCTGCACGCCGTTCGGCCAGCAGCCCGACCCGGAGAACCCGGAGCGGATGATCGACGATCCGCACGAGCAAGCAGCGCTGCGGTACATGCGGCATTGTCGGCGGCAGGGCCGGACGTACAGGGAAATAGCCCGCCTGCTGGAGCAAGCGGGCTATGCCTGTCGCGGAACGGCCTGGCACCATCAAACCGTCAGCCGCCTGCTGGCAAGATCGTCGTGAACAGGGCTTCCGGGTGCGGCCGGTGACAGCCGACCGTGAGGCACGCCAGGGCAAGCGCGCCGTCTCTCTGCCTGGCAACCGCCTCTTCCACCTCGGCCCCATCAGCGTTGCACCGTCTCGCCAGGCTGCTCGCCGTTGCGGCCCGCGTCGCCCCGATTCGCGC
>JAGVLI010000887.1 GCA_020054355.1 Planctomycetales bacterium
AGCGCGGCACGGTATCCGAGCCCGGCGACGGCGGCGAGCAGCGCGTTGTTCGAAGTCTCTGCGGTCATGGCCAGGGTTGCATTGCCCTTGGCGTAGGACACCTCCGCCGAACGCACACCGGGCACCCGCTCCAGCGCTTCCTTGACGTGGGCCGCGCACGATTCGCAGGTCATGCCGGTGATTTTCAGTTGTGTCATGGGCTCAATCCTCTTGTGGTGACCGCTTCATCCGTGTTTCGCGGGCAGTTCGCAGCCATCCGGTCCGCAGCGGCGGTTGGCCGGTGACACCAGATCCCAGACTGATACCAACAGCATCAGCCCGATTCCGGTGTAGGTGGCGTAACTGCTCCAGCCGTACTGGAACCAGGGATAGAGCGAGAGCAGCAGGATCGTCGGCCCCAGCATGCCGAGCGCACTGCGATGCCATTGCCGGTGGCTGAACCAGCCCAGCGCGTTGATGACCAGCGCCAGCCAGGCGAAGGCCGGCAGCAGCGTATTGATGAACAGCCCTTCCCAGCGGCTCAGGAAGCCGAGGCCGATCGCGGCTCCCAAACTGGCGATAGCGGGAAAGCACATCGCACAGCCCATGGCGGACAACAGCGCGCCGAGCGAGCCGGTTTTGTCGGCGAGACGCATGATCGGGTTCATGGCGACACGCCTTGGTGACTAGCGCACCGCGCTGGACGGATAGCCGGCGTTGGTGGTGGCTTCGGTCAGCTTCTGGACCGTCGTCTTGGCGTCATCGAAGGTCACGACCGCCTCGCGCTTGTCGAAGCTCACGTCGACCTGGCTGACGCCCTCGACCTTGGTGAGCGCCTTCTTGACCGTGATCGGGCAGGCGGCGCAGGTCATGCCAGGCACTGACAGCGTGACGGTCTGGACGGCGGCCCAGGCGGGCGTGGCAAGAGTGGCGGCCAGGGCCACGAGTGCGGCAAGTTTCTTCATGATGATCTCCTGTCAGTAGAACAGCGGAAGGACGTAGGGAAAGGCGAGCGCGACCACCACCAAGGCGGCCACGATCCAGAAAATGAGCTTGTAGGTCGTGCGAACCTGTGGAATCGCGCAGACCTCGCCCGGCTTACAAGCGTTGGCCGGCCGGAAGATGCGGCGCCAGGCGAAGAACAGCGCGATCAGCGCTGCGCCGATGAAGATCGGCCGGTACGGTTCCAGCACGGTGAGGTTGCCGATCCAGGCGCCGGAAAAGCCGAGCGCGACCAGCACCAGCGGGCCGAGGCAGCAGGTCGAGGCGAGGATGGCGGCTAGGCCACCGGCGGCCAAGGCACCACGCCCGGATTGCGGTTCCGACATGAGGTTTCTCCTTTCGAGGTTTCGCTTGATGCTGTAACGTTACTTCCGTAGTTAACTACGGAGTCAAGCGCGATGAGCACCGAACCGGATAGCCTGACCATCGGCGCCTTCGCCAAGGCGGCCGGGGTCAATGTCGAGACGATCCGCTTCTATCAGCTCAAGGGACTGCTGCCGACGCCGGACCGGCCTTACGGCAGCATCCGCCGCTACTGCAGCGCCGACGTTGCGCGGGTGAAGTTCGTGAAAGGGGCGCAGCGGCTGGGCTTCAGCCTGGACGAGATCGGGCAGCTTCTGAAACTGGAAGACGGGACCCATTGCAGCGAGGCGGCGGAACTGGCCGCGCAGCGGCTTGCCGACGTACGCGCCAAGCTGGCCGACCTGAGCCGGATCGAGGCAGCCTTGTCCAAGCTGGTCGGCGAGTGCCATGCGCACCAAGGCAATGTGTCCTGTCCGCTGATCGCCGCCCTGCATTGCTGATAGGTCATGGATTGGCCAGGGCATCAGGAAAGCGCCATGGACGTCAGATATCTCGGGCAATCGGCTTCTGAAAACGGCGGCCGCCGCCGAGTTCGATGAAAAGGAAGAGCCCCGACATGGGGGCTCGAATGGGTTGCGGGTTACTCGTCGTCGTAGAGCGTCAGCCCGTCCAGCACGGGCGCGTCGCCATCGAAGATCAGCAGGCGCACGTCGGCGAGCGCGGCCAGGTGGAGCACCTCGACGAGGGACTCCGGCATGCCTTTCCGGCGATGCTCCCGCCGCAACCGCTCGGCGGTGATGCCTTCGACCTGTTGCAGGTTCTCGTCCGTCCACGGCGTGGCGATCAGCTTCACGCCGACCGCCGGGCTGTAGGGAATGCGGAAGGCAACGAACAGGAAACGGGTCGGCGTGTCGATGTCGGCCAGGTTGGCCAGATAGCGGCCGGCCTGCTCGGTGATGTGCGCCGAACTGATTTCCCAGGCACGGCTGTAGAAGCCGGTCTCGAAGCGCAGGCGGTGTACCACCTCGCGCGCGGCTTCCTCGGAGTAGGTATCGCCGACGTGCAGCGGTTTGCCGGCTTCTTCGGCCATGACGGCGTAGATGAGGTTTCGGGCGATGCCGTGGTTGGGGCACTGCGCGTCCAGCTCGGGCGGCACGTTCTGGCCCTCGGTGATCAGCGCGAAGTCGTCGCAGAAGACGCAGGCATGGCGCTCGACCTGGCTGTCCGGCAGGTGCGACTGCGAGACGTGCAGCGGCAGATAGCTCAGCGGGCAGTCGTCGTCGTAGGAAATCGCCAGCAGCCGTTGCACGGACAGGCCATCGTAGCCGCGGACGAAGGGATTGTTGGAATGGGACATGGGATTCCTCCAGCAGAGGATGGCCGAGGCAATCCCCTGCCGGGGATTGAACCCCAGCGAGTGGATGAAGTGGCAGCCGGTCAGCCGGCCGCGGCGTCGGGCCGCCCTGGTGGCGGGCGGTGCAGGTCAGTGGAAGAT